>JABCYT010000712.1 GCA_013290035.1 Alphaproteobacteria bacterium | reverse complement strand
CGGCCGTATAGGTCTGGTTGATGGCGATCACCGCATCGGCGCCGCCGAAGGTCGGCCAGGCGATGACGCGATACTTCCCGGTCTTCTCCTGATCCTTCAGGACCGGGTAGTTGGTCATGTTGATGTGGCGTTCCTGCATGTCGAAGTTGCCGGCGATGGCGGCGAGGTTGAGCGCCTGGACGTCGGCGAAGTAGGTGAAGCGCACCTCGTCGAGATAGGGCAGCTGGTTGCCGGCCGTGTCGACGCCGATGTAGTAGGGATTGCGCCGCAGGGTGAAGACCGGATCGCTCGCCCGCGTTACCGGCGCCCATGCCGCCATGGTCGGCCGTTCGGGATTCTCCGGCGGGGCGTTCTTGTTGGCAAACAGCTCGGTCCAGGTCTTGAAGCCGGCGGCTTGCGCCGCCTTGTCGATGTCTTCCTTGGTGGCGTACGCCGGGTGGAACTTCTTGAGGTAGTGCGCCGGCAGGAACATCGCGAAGGTGCGGTCCGCGCCGTCCTGGTTGGCAACCGCCGTCAGGAACAGGGTCGCCGGTGCCGTGTAGGTGAAGCGCACCGCGTAATCGTCGACCTTCTCCACCTTGGCGGGCGAGCCGTCGGGATTTTTGATCCAGCCCGGCAGGCTGGGCGTCAGTTCCTTGTTGAGCAGCACGTCCTTGTACCAGAACAGGATGTCGTCGGCGGTGAAGGGCTGGCCGTCCGACCAGCGTGCGCCCTTGCGCAGGTTGATCGTCCAGACCTTGTAGTCGGCCGAGGGCTCCGCCCCGAGCGCGATCTTGGGCTCGATCTTGGCGCCGTCGGGCGAGAAGCGGAACAGCGCGTCGTAGACGATGCGGACGTAGTTGTTGGCATCGGCCGGCCCGAGGAAGGCCCGGCGCCACACGCCGCCATACTCCCCGACCTTCTCGACCACCGGCACCACCAGTGGCTTCTCGGGCAGGCGCTGCTCGACCGGCGGCAGCTTGCCGGCCTTCACCAGCTCTGCCAGCGCCGGTGCCTCCTTGTAGGGGCCGCTTTGCGCCAGCGCCGTCTCGCCCGCGGCCAGCAGGCCCGCGCCTGCCGCCAACCCGATCAGCGCCTCTCGGCGTTTCATATCCGATCTCATGAACGTCCTCCCTTGTCTTTTTTCCGGCGTATCCGCCGGTCATCTTTGTCCGGCATGGCCGCCGGTTGATGTCACGCGAGCGTCAGTCGGCCGCCTTCGCCCACGGCTCCGGATCCAGCGCGTCCAGCACCTTCGGCGGCGACATGGGCAGGCTGCTGAGCCGAAGACCCAGGGCGCCGTGGACGGCATTGGTGACCGCCGCCATCACCGGCACCAGCGGCACCTCGCCGACGCCGCGGACGCCCTGCGGATGCTTCGGGTTGGGGACCTCGATCATGACCGTGTCGAGCTTCGGCAGGTCGGAGGTGACGGGCATGCGATAGTCGAGGAAGCCCGCGTTATCGAGCTTGCCGTTCTTGTCGTAGATGTACTCCTCGCTCAACGCCCAGCCGATGCCTTGGGCGACGCCGCCCTGCATCTGGCCCTCGACGTAGTCGGGATGGATCGCCCGGCCGACATCCTGGAACGCGGTGTAGCGCGTGACCCAGACGCGGCCGGTGTCGCGGTCGACCTCGACGTCGCAGATATGCGTGCTGAAGCCGCCCTCGGCGCCGGCGGTGTTGGTCGAGGCACCGGCCCCGATCGGCCCGCCGGTCTCGGTCGCCCGGGCGGCGAGTTGGGCCAGCGACAGCGGATCGAACTTGCCGGCATTATCGCCGGCAGGCTTGGCCTCGCCGTTGTCCCAGGTGATGGCGTCGGGATCGATCTTCCAGATCTTGGCCGCGCGCTCGCGCAGCTGGGTGATGACCTTCTCCGCTGCCTGAGTGACCACCATGGCGGAGGCGAAGGTGACGCGGCTGCCGCCGGTCAGGTTCGAGAAGCCGATGCTGCTGGTGTCGCCGATCAGCACCTGCACCTTGCTGTGGTCGATGCCTAAAAGTTCGGCGGCGATGTTGGCCGTCGAGGCGCGCGAGCCGCCGATGTCGGGATGGCCGGTCATCACCACGACCGAGCCGTCCTCGTTGATGCTCACCTGGGCGCTCGATTCGCCGCCGGCGTTGAACCAGTAGCCGCTGGCCACGCCGCGGCCCTGGTTGGGCTTGAGCGGCGCCTTGTAGTGCGGATGGGCCATCGCCTGCTTCAGCGTCTCCTGGTAGCCCATGACCGGATAGACCGGACCATGCACCGCCTTGGTGCCCTGCTTGGCCGAGTTCTTCAGGCGCAGCTCGAGCGGATCCATCTTGAGCTTCTCGGCCAGCTCATCGAGCACGCACTCGACGGCATAGGCGCCGATCGGCGCGCCGGGCGCGCGGTAGGCCGCGACCTTCGAGCGGTTGGAGACGACGTCGTAGCCCACCGTGTGGGCATTCTCGATGTCGTAGGGTCCGAAGGCGCAGCCGGCGGCGCCGCGGATCGGCGAGCCGGGGAAGGCGCCGGCCTGCAGCCAGTAGGTGCCCTGGGCGGCCGTGATCGTGCCGTCCTTCTTGGCGCCGATCTTGACCTTGCTCATCGAGCCCGAGGTCGGGCCGGACGCGCGGAACACTTCTTCGCGCGACATCACCATCTTGACGGGCTTGCCCGATTTCCGGGCCAGCACCAGCGCCAGCGGCTCGAGGTAGATGATGGTCTTGCCGCCGAAGCCGCCGCCGATCTCGGCGGGGATGGCGCGGATGTCGCTCTGCGTCATGCCCGTCAGCAGGGCGGACATGGCGCGGACCATGAACTGGCCCTGGCTCGAGCTCCAGATCGTGGCCTTGCCGTTGGTGACGCTGACCAGGCAGGCATGCGGCTCGATATAGCCCTGGTGCACGGCCTCGGTCTTG
>JABCYT010000711.1 GCA_013290035.1 Alphaproteobacteria bacterium | reverse complement strand
CTCCTCGGCATGAGGTTTTTATTTTGACTCGCTCAGGCTCCTCTGGATGCTCTCGCCGGCTGCCAGCAACTCGGCGCGGCGCTGGTTCACGATGGCCTGGTTCTCCGTCACGAATTCGCCCCAGCTGATCTTGTAGGCGACGAGGTTCGCCGAGTTTGCCTCCGCCTTGGCGTAGCTTTCAGCCAGAACCGCCACGATGGCCGGGTGGACCTTGCCAGCGCTCTCCAGGGCGATCTTCCGGCACGGCGCGAGGTAGTTCCACTGCAGCGACAGCATCTGCGCCGCCTCCTCGGGCGTGGCTTTCTCGGCATTGGTTTTCATGGCGAGGGTCAGGGCATCGCTGTTGTCGCCCATCTTGCCCTTGAGCGCCTGGTGCGGCGGGCTGGCCACGGCGTGGGCCCAGCAGGCATCGAGAACCGGGGCGCTCGCCGCGGCGATCCCTTGAATGCGCGACACCTCCTGCTGCGCCTTGGTCACACAGCCACCCAGGGCGATCAGCGCCGCCAGCAGAGCTGAAGCCCGCCCTCGGAGGACACCATGGCCGCGCTCCACGCGGCCCTCGG
This sequence comes from Alphaproteobacteria bacterium, assembly GCA_013290035.1. GTDB lineage: Bacteria > Pseudomonadota > Alphaproteobacteria > Reyranellales > Reyranellaceae > Reyranella. Next base: position 2,305 of record JABCYT010000711.1, on the reverse strand, counting down.
AACACCGGCGCATGTGTCGGACCTTGAATCGCAGCATTCGGCCGAAGATTGACCAGCAGATTGCAGGTGAAGCAAGTGCGACCATCGGCGATGCGGTCATGGCCTCGGTCCATGATCTTTGCTGGGAGCGCGCGCCCCCTTGTCCCGCCGCCCAAAGCGCCGCACCATTGCCGTCCCACGCCACCGGGTGAGGAGTGAACCGCCATGAGCAACAAAGGCTTTTCCCATATTGGCCTGTCGACCCTCGACCTCGACAAGACGCGGGCCTTCTACGAGGACGTGCTGGGCTTCAAGCCCGTCGTCTCGGACACGCTGCGCATCGCCGAAGGCGGCCATCTGCGGCATGTGTTCTTCGATGTCGGCCGCGACCAGCTGCTGGCCTTCATGGAGGCGAACGACATGCCGGGCGTGCCGGCCACGTACGATGCCGGCATCAACCGCGGCCTCGGCGTCCCCGCCGCCTTCTATCACTTCGCCTTCGAGGCGGGGACGGAAACGGGCCTCGCCGCCAAGCGCGACCAGTTGCGCGCCAAGGGCCTGGACGTCACCGACATCGTCGACCACGGCTGGGCCAAGTCGATCTACTTCAGCGACCCCAACGGCCTGTCGCTCGAATATTGCTGCCTGGTCCGCGACCTCACCGAGGACGATGCGAAGATGCAGGAGCGCGGCACCATCCCGCTCGCCCGGCTCGGCTTCAAGCACACGACCGGCGCCGAGCTCTCGCGCGTGCCCTCGACGCGCAGCAAGGTGCCGGCCTGAAGGTGATGGCCAAAGGGTGATGGCCCAACCGGGCGGTCGAGCAGGACATGTCCCCTGAGCTTCACCCGATCCGGGCGCTCATCGACCGCGGCGACGTGCTGCTGCGGATCAAACACGAGTTCCAGGCGGCCGATCCCGATTACGACCGGCGCCGGGCGGCGCTCTGGGCCCGGCTGACGCCGCTCGCCGACCAGGTCGACAAACTTCAGGAGCAGGGCCATGCGGTCGATTGCTCGCAGCAGCATCGGCTCGAGGCGCAGTGGCTGCTGAACTACACGGCCGACTGGCCGCGCGCCGAGACCACGCTCGGGGACCTCGAGACGAGCCTCGCCAACCACGACCAGCCGCCGCTGGCCCAGGATCCCGGCGGCTCGTGGGGGCCGTGCTGCAGCGAGCCCTATCGCAAGCTCGAGCCGACGGTGGGCGCGCTGCAGGATCCGACGCTGGGAAAGGGCGCAGCGCTGCAGCCGCTGGCCTTCATGGCGAAGTTCCAGGACATGGACTGGCTGGTGGCGAACCTGCAGCGTCTGCAGGTGAGCGACATCCGCCAGACCCGGCGCAACAACCGCGACGAGCTGGGCTCGCTGCAGGATTCGCTGGCCCAGCTGTTCTTCAAGTCGGCCATTGCCGCGGCGCTCAACGCCCACCCCGAGCTGCAGTTCTCGGTGACGCCGCAAATGACCGACCGGCTGTGGGCCTACTTCGTCGCCAACCAGGACGCCGACACCGGATTCTGGGGGCCGACCTACATCTTCGACGGGCAGCCCGTGCGGGTGCAGGACCTGTCGTTCACCTTCCACATCGCCCATTTCCGCAAGGGCAACATCGCCAACTTGGCGCGCCTCGTCGACACGACCCTCAGGATCAAGGACCTGCGCTACCCGGCGGGCTGGAAGCCGGACGACAAGCGGCAATACAGCGACCACAACAACTACGACCTCGTGACCCTGCTGGGCTACGGCTGGAAGCAGGCGCCGGCGCTGCAGCCGCGCATCGCGGCCGAGATCCAGGCCATGGTCGACTGGTGCATGACCCAGTCGCTCGACGGCGACCGCTTCCGCAATCCCGACGGCAGCCCGCTCGACGCCTTCTACGACGCGGTGTGCTTCCTGCGGCAGATCGGCTTCTTCTATTCCAGCGCCAGCCGGTACTGGACGACGGCGGACCCGATCCCCGTGCCGCCGGGAACGCCCACGCCCTACGCGCTCTGCCGCAAGCTCAAGGCGGGATACCAGTCGATGAACCCGACGGGACCGGATGCGGCGACGGTCTTCGCCGTCCTCGACGACGCCATCGCCCACACCGCGCCGTCGGCGTGAACGAGCAGACGTCAGCGACCTGACGTCAACGACCTCACGTCGCCTGCAGCGCGAACAGCTCGACCGGGCTCTTGTTGCCGGTGCACCAACGAATTGCCGGTCTTTCGGGTATTAACTTCGAGATCAGCGAAAGGGACTGGGATTTTCGGTCGCTATGGCGCCCGAAAATTCGATCGATGGCCGTGAATCAAAAGTTTCACTTGACATTGTGCCAAGTAATACTT
>JABCYT010000710.1 GCA_013290035.1 Alphaproteobacteria bacterium | reverse complement strand
AGGGCATGAGCGCTCCAATTGAAAGCTATGGCCTGATCGGCGACTGCCAGACCGCGGCACTGGTCGGCCTCGACGGCTCGATCGACTGGCTGTGCTGGCCGCGGTTCGATTCGGACGCCTGTTTCGCCGCCCTGCTCGGCACGGCCTCGAACGGCCGCTGGCTGATCACCGCGTCGGACGACGCCATCGAGGTGACGCGCCGCTACCGGCCCGACACGCTCGTCCTCGAAACCACCTTCAAGACCGCGACCGGCACCGCCACCCTCATCGACTTCATGCTGCCGCGCGGGCGCACGTCGGATCTGATCCGCCTGGTGCGCGGCGTGGAAGGCGAAGTCGCCATGTGCATGGAGCTGGGCCTGCGCTTCGGCTACGGCGCCACGATCCCCTGGGTGCGCCGCCTCGAGGACGGCACGCTGCGCGCCGTCGCCGGGCCCGACATGGCCGTGCTGCGCACACCCGTCACGCTGTGGGGCGAGAATTTCATCACCCGCGCGATGTTCACGATCGGCAAGGGCCAGACCATGCCCTTCGTGCTGAGCTATGGGCCCTCGCACCTGCCGGTGCCGGAGGCGGTCGATCCCGAGGCCGCGCTCGAGGCCTGCGAGCAATTCTGGATCGACTGGACGGGCGCCGCCAAGACCGACGGCCCGCATTCGGAGGCCATCAAGCGCTCGCTGATCACGCTCAAGGCGCTGACCTATGCGCCGAGCGGCGGCATCGTCGCCGCGCCCACCACCTCGCTGCCCGAACAGGCCGGCGGCCCGCGCAACTGGGACTACCGCTACTGCTGGATCCGCGATTCGACGCTCACTCTGCTCGCCCTGATGAACGCCGGCGTCTACGACGAGGCGACAGCGTGGCGCGACTGGCTGCAGCGTGCCGTCGCCGGCGATCCCGCCGACATGCAGATCATGTACGGCATCATGGGCGAGCGTCGGCTGATCGAATGGGAGGTCGACTGGCTGCCCGGCTATCTCGAATCCAAGCCGGTGCGGATCGGCAACGCCGCCTCCCTGCAGTTCCAGCTCGACGTCTATGGCGAGCTCATGGACACCTTCGAACAGGCGCGCAAAGGAGGGCTGGCGCCGGCGGAGAGCGCCTGGGACGTGCAGCTCCAGCTGATCAGGCATGTCGACGAGTATTGGTCGAAGCCCGACTACGGCATCTGGGAGACGCGCGGACCGCCGCTCCACTTCGTCTATTCCAAGGTGATGGCCTGGGTGGCCTTCGACCGCGCCATCAAGGCGGTCGAGCGCTACGGGCTGCCCGGCCCGGTCGATGAATGGCGCGTCACGCGCGCCCGGATCCATGCCGAGATCTGCGAGCACGGCTTCGACAAAGCGCGCAACACCTTCCGCTCGGCCTACGGTGAGACGACCCTCGATGCGAGCCTGCTGCTGATGGCGCAGGTCGGCTTCATTGCGCCGAAGGATCCGCGCTACATCGGCACGATCGTGGCGATCGAACGCGAGCTTTTGGTCGACGGCTTCGTCAAGCGCTACAATACCCACGAAACCAACGACGGCCTGACGCCGGGCGAAGGCGCGTTCCTGGCCTGCAGCTTCTGGCTGGCCGACGCCTACGTCTCGGTCGGCCGGCAAGGCGATGCCGACAAGATGCTCAAGCGGCTGCTATCGATCCGCAACGATCTCGGGTTGCTGGCCGAGGAATACGACACGGCCAACGGCCGGCTGATCGGCAACTTCCCGCAGGCCTTCTCGCATGTCGGCCTGATCAACACCTGCTTCAACCTGACCCGCGCCGCCCGCCCCGCCGAGCAGCGCGCCAGGGTCAACGGCTCGGGCGTGCAGGCGCCGGCCGAACCCAAGAAGCCGCGGCGTCCCGGCAGGGGCCACGAAAAAATGGCCGAACCCGGAGGCCACCACGTCAGGCGTCGAGCGCCTTCCGCAAAAGCTCGTTGACCGCCTTGGGATTGGCCTTGCCGCCGGTCGACTTCATCACCTGGCCGACGAACCAGCCGAACAGGGTGGGCTTGGCCTTGTAGGCCGCGACCTGGCCGGGGTTGGCGTCGATCACCGCCTTGATGGCGGCCTCGATGGCGCCGCTGTCGGTCACCTGCTTCAAACCGCGCTCCTCGACCAGCGTCGCCGGATCCTTGCCGGTCTCCTCCATGGCGACGAACAGGTCCTTGGCGATGCGGCCCGAGATCGTGCCGTCGGCGATCAGATCGAGCAGCTTGCCGAGCGACGCGGCGCTCACGGGCGACTCTGAAATCCCGACCCCGCGCCGATTCAGCATGGCGAAGAAATCGCCGGTGACCCAGTTGGTCGCCTGCTTGGCGTCGCGTCCCTTGGCAACCGCCTCGAAGAACTCGGCCGTGTCCTTCTCCGCCACCAGGACACCGGCATCGTAGGACGAGAGGCCGTAGTCGTTGGTGAAGCGGTTCTTCCGGGCGTCGGGCAGCTCGGGCAGGCTCGCCTTGATCTTCTCGACATAGTCCTGGGTCAGGACCAGCGGCAGCAGGTCGGGATCGGGGAAGTAGCGGTAATCGTGCGCGTCCTCCTTGGAGCGCGTCGAGCGGGTCTCGCCGCGGCCGGGATCGAACAGCCGCGTCTCCTGCACGATCTTGCCGCCGCCTTCGATGATTTCGACCTGGCGCCGCGCCTCGTACTCGATCGCCTGCTTCACGAAACGGATCGAGTTCACGTTCTTGATCTCGCAGCGCGTACCCAGTTCGCCGCCCGGCTTGCGCACCGAGACGTTGACGTCGCAGCGCATGGAGCCCTCGTCCATGTTGCCGTCGCAGGTGCCGAGATAGCGCACGATCGAGCGCAACTTGGTGAGATAGGCCGCCGCCTCGTCGGCTGTGCGCATGTCGGGCTTGCTGACGATCTCCATCAGCGC
>JABCYT010000709.1 GCA_013290035.1 Alphaproteobacteria bacterium | reverse complement strand
GCCCGCTGCCCGCCCCGTCAGGAGAAGCCAAGCCGTGCGCAAAAACATTGCCCTTGTCGACGACGACCGCAACATCCTCACCTCCGTGTCGATGCTGCTCGAGGCCGAGGGCTTCCAGATCAAGACCTACAATGACGGCGCCTCGGCGCTGGAGGGGCTCGCCCAGTCACCGCCCGATCTGGGCATCTTCGACATCAAGATGCCGCGTATGGACGGCATGGAGCTCCTGAACCGCATTCGCAAGACGCACCAGTTCCCGGTGATCTTCCTCACTTCCAAGGACGAGGAGATCGACGAGGTGCTGGGCCTGCGCATGGGCGCCGACGATTTCATCCGGAAGCCGTTCTCCCAGCGCCTGCTGCTGGAACGCATCCGCGCCGTGCTGCGCCGCGCCGACACCAGCGGCCCCAAGGGCGAGGGCCAGGCCGAACGTATCGTACGCGGCGAGCTGGTGCTCGATCCCAGCCGCCATCAATGCACCTGGAAGGGCAAGGAGGTGCACCTCACCGTCACCGAGTTCCTGCTCCTGAAATCGCTCGCCGAGCGGCCGGGCCACGTGAAGAACCGCGACCAGCTGATGGACGCCGCCTACGGCGAGACGATCTATGTCGACGACCGCACCATCGACAGCCACATCAAGCGGGTGCGCCGCAAGTTCCGCGAGGTCGACGGCGAGTTCGAGCAGATCGAAACGCTCTATGGCATCGGATACCGATACCGCGACTCCTGAGCCCGGCCGGCGCCGGTTCGGACTGCAGGGCTTGGGTTCGCGGATTGCCGCGGCGTTCGGCCGCCGCAGCGTCGCGCCTGCGCCGGCGCGGCCCGCCGAATCGCCCTCGCTGTTGCGCCGCCGCCGCAGCGCCACGCGACGCCATTCGCCGCTCACGCGCCGCATCCTGCTGCTCAACATCGTGCCGGTGGCGTTGTTGACCCTGGGCGCGGTCTATCTCAGCGACTACGAGGAAGAACTGATCGACGCTGAACTCGCCTCGCTCGCCGTGCAGGGCGAGATGGTGGCGGCGGGGATCAGCGAGGTCGCGGTGGCGGGCGGCGAGACCACCGTCAACCGCCTCGACGCCGACGAGGCGCGCCAGCTCCTCACCCGGCTGGTCCGCCCGACCGGCGTGCGCGCCCGGCTGTTCAGCGAGACCGGCGAACTCCTGGGCGATTCGGCGGTGCTGAGCGAGGCCGGCCGCATCCACGTGATGCCGCTGCCACCGCCGGAAGAGCCCGCCACCGTCGATCCGGAGTTGGGCGAACGGCTCGGCGACTGGTTCGCCCGCCAGCTGTCGCGCGCCGACCGCTTTCCCGAATATGTCGAGCGCGCCTCCCCCACCGTGCGCGACTTTCCCGAGGCGGCGAGTGCGCTGCGCGGCTTCAACGCCTCGGCCGTGCGAATGGCCCCCGACGGCCGGCTGATCCTGAGCGCCGCCGTGCCGGTGCAACGCTACAAGCAGGTGCTGGGCGCGCTGATGCTGACGCGCGACAACCGCGCCATCGCCGCCTCGCTGCGCGAGGTGCGCTACGACATGATGGTGATTGCCGCCGCCGCACTCGGCATCACGGTGCTGCTGTCGCTCTACCTCGCCGGCACCATCACCCAGCCGATCGTGCGCCTGGCGCGCGCCGCCGACGAGGTCCGGCTGGCACGCGAGAGCCGGCCGGAAATCCCCGACCTCGGCAAGCGCGGCGACGAGATCGGCGACCTGAACGATGCGCTGCGCTCGATGACCGACGCGCTGTGGCAACGCATCAACACCATCGAGAGCTTCGCTGCCGACGTGGCGCATGAGCTCAAGAATCCGCTGACCTCGCTCCGCTCGGCGATCGAGATGGCGGCGCGGCCCGATCTCAATCCCGATCGGCGGGAAAAGCTGATGGCCATCGTGATGGATGACATCAACCGGCTGAACCGGCTGATCTCCGACATCTCGGACGCCTCGCGGCTCGATGCCGAGCTGATGCGCGGCGAGGTCAAGCCGGTCGACCTGAACGCGTTGCTGGGCGACATGGTGCGCCACTACGCCGTTACCGCCTCGCAGAAGTCAGGCGTCGAGGTCGAGTACCGGCTCGCCGCCAACCCGCCTTTCGCCGCGCACGGCCATGACGGCCGCTACGGCCAGGTGTTCCGCAACGTCATCGACAATGCGCTGTCGTTCAGTCCGCCCGGCTCGCGCATCGTGGTCGAGCTGAGCCGCGAGCCGCGCGGCGGCCCGTTCGTCGTCACCATCGACGACGAGGGCCACGGCATTCCCGAAGAGAACCTCGAATCGATCTTCCAGCGTTTCTATTCGGAGCGCCCGACCGAGCATTTCGGCCAGCATTCGGGGCTGGGTCTGTCGATCTGCCGGCAGATCATGGAGACCTACGGCGGCTCGATCTCGGCTACCAATCGCCGCGCCGCCACCAATGAACCAGAGGGCGGCCGCGTGCTGGGCGCGCGCTTCACCATTCGCGTGCCGGCCGCCGCCGGCAAGTGATGTCCGCATGACGACGCTGATGCATGCGACATGCGTGGCGTTTCGTCCGCGCGGCCGGAGCTGGCGCGCGGTCTTGCTGCGCGGGCCTTCCGGGGCAGGAAAGTCCGACCTGGCGTTGCGCCTGATCGAGTCGGGCGCCCGCCTGGTGGCCGACGACCAGACCCAGCTTGTCCGCCGGGGAAAATCCGTCATCGCCAGCGCGCCTGCCAGGATCGCCGGCCTGATCGAGGCGCGCGGCGTGGGCATCTTGAAACTTGCCCGTGACCAACTGGTGGCCCGTGCGCCGGTAGTTTTGCTGGTCGACCTGGCGCCACCGGAACGCATCGAGCGCCTGCCCGAAACGAATCCGGAATCCCTGCTGGGTGTCGCCCTGCCGGTGCTGATGCTG
>JABCYT010000708.1 GCA_013290035.1 Alphaproteobacteria bacterium | reverse complement strand
TCCAGGCCGAGATCGATCAACTTCGGATGGAGGCGCATGACGCGCTCGAGCAGCGGATCGATCATGGCCGGCCCGGCGGAGTGCACTCAGCGGACCGCGACAGCCAGGCCGCGGCCCTCCGACGTGACGGGATCCATGAACAGCGAGACCAGCCGGATCAGCGTCTCGCGCAGCTTGTGGCGGTGCACCACGGCGTCGACCATGCCGTGCTCCAGCAGGTATTCCGAGCGCTGGAAGCCGGGCGGCAGCTCCTGGCGGATCGTGTCCTGGATCACGCGTGGACCGGCGAAGCCGATGATAGCGTCGGGCTCGGCGATATGGACGTCGCCCAGCATGGCGAACGAGGCCGACACGCCGCCGGTCGTGGGATCGGTCAGCACGACGATGTAAGGCAGGCCCGCCGCCTTCACCTTGCGCACGGCTATGGTGGTGCGGGTGAGCTGCATCAGCGAGAGGATGCCTTCCTGCATGCGCGCCCCACCCGAGGCGGAGAAGACGATCAGCGGCGCCTTGCGCGCCACGGCGAGGTCGGCCGCCATCACCAGTCCCTCGCCCACCGCGGTGCCCATCGAGCCGCCCATGAAGCCGAAATCGAGCAGCGCCACGATGGCCATGCGGCCGCCCATCGGGCCGCTCGCCACCACCAGCGCATCGGTCGTGCCCTCGGTCTTGGCCTGCGCCTCCTTGAGCCGCGCGTCGTAGCGCTTGGTGTCTCGGAACTTCAGCGGATCCGCGGTGACGCGGGGCAGCGGATGCAGCTCGTATTTGCCCTCATCGAACAGGAACGGCAGGCGCTTCAGCGGACTGATCCGCATGTGATGACCGCAATGGGTGCAGACTTCCTGGTTGGCTTCCCAGTCACGCATGAACAGCATCTGTTCGCACTTGGGACATTTCAGCCAGAGATTCTCCGGCGCTTCCTTGCGGGAGACCAGCGCCCTGAGCTTGGGCCGGACGAAATTGGTCAGCCAGTTCATGGCGGCGGTATCGCACGAATGGCAGGGTCGGCCAAGATCGACGCCGTCAGCGCCAGAAGGCGCCGAAGGGCGGCACGATTTCCTCGGGTTTCTTCATCTGGCAGAACAATTTCCGCGCCTGGTAGTCGGCGCAGAGCTTTTGTGCCGCGGCGGGTTCGAGATCGGCGATGATCGCGGCCTGCCGGGTCGCCTTGTTGGCGGTGACGGGCAGGATCCACTCCTTGCCGAGGCGCGCCACTCCCAGCCTCACCAGATCGGCCTGGCCGGTGTCGTAGACGTGCCGTGCCGTTTTCCAGTCGCCATAGGTGCCGAGCCAGACCGCATCGCCCGGCATGTCGTAGCGGATGCCGCCGCACTCGCCCAAAGCGAACACCGTGCCCGGACCGCCGTCACCGTTGCGCAACTGCCAGATCTTGGGCCGGTTGCCGCCGGTCTTCAGCGCATAGGCCTCGTCGAACAGGCGGACGATGAATTCGTCGCGCAAGTCGGCGCGGCGGAAGCCGAACGCCACCGCGATCAACCGACGCCCGTCACGCACCGCGCTGCCCACGATGTTGAAGCCCGAGGCGCAGATGAAGCCGGTCTTCAGCCCGTCGGCGTAGGGTGCGTAGAGATCGAGGAACTTGATGCCCGGCCCTATCCTCATTTTGCCGAGCATGAATTGCTGGGTGCGGAAGTAGCCGTAATATTCCGGGAATTGCTTGACCAGAGCCATCGCCAGGATCGTCATGTCGCGCGCCGTGGTCATCTGACCCGGATCGGGTAACCCATTGGCGTTGCGGAACTGGGTGGCGCTCATGCCGAGCCGCGCTGCCGTCTCGGTCATGCGCTGGGCGAAGGCCGGGGAGGAACCCGAGATCAGCTCGCCGAACGCCGTCGCCGCGTCATTGGCCGAGTGCGCCACGAGAGCCTGCAGGCCCTGCTCGACGGTCACCGTCTGGCCGGCTCCCAGGCCGAGCTTGGTCGGCGGCATCGAGCGGGCATAGTCGGAGAACGGGACCGGCGTGGCGAGAGTGAGGCGGCCTGCCTTCAACTCCTCAAAGACGATATAGATCGTCATCATCTTGGTGAGCGAAGCGGGATACCAGTAGGCGCCGGCGCTGCGCTCCAGCAGCGTCTCGCCCGTGGCGGCATCGACCACGACGTAGGGTCCGGCCTGGACGGGGCCGGAGGGCGAGGCCACCGCGGCGATCTGGGCCCGGGAGGGAACGGCCGCGAGGCCGAGCAGGCCCAGGATGCAAAGCAGAAGACGCAGGTTCATCGCCGCCAGTGCATGAGAGAGCGCAGCATACGCCCTTCCACGCGAGGGCGGGAGGCATTAGATCGGTGCCATGCTCAAGGTCCTGATCGCCCCCGTCACCCCGTTCCAGCAGAACTGCTCCATCGTCTGGTGCGACGAAACCATGGAAGGCACCGCCGTCGACCCGGGCGGCGATTTCGACAGGCTGAAGCAGGCGATCGCCGAGCAGGGGATCAAGGTGACGAAGGTCCTGCTGACCCATGGCCATGTGGACCATGCCTCGGCCGCCGGCACCATGGCCGAGCATTACGGGGTCAAGATCGAGGGGCCGCACAAGGACGACCTGTTCCTGATCGAGGGCCTGCCGGACTCCGGCCGCAAATACAACTTCCCGGCCTACAAGCCCTTCGTGCCCGACCGCTGGCTCGAGGGCGGCGAGACGGTGAGCCTCGGCAACCTCACCTTCGATGTCGTGCACTGCCCCGGCCACACGCCGGGCCATGTCGTGTTCGTGCACAAGCCGGCGAAAGTCGCCTTCGTGGGCGACGTGCTGTTCCGCGGCTCGATCGGCCGCACGGACTTTCCGCGCGGCAATCACGAGCAATTGCTGAACTCGATTCGCAAGCGGCTATGGCCGCTGGGCGACGACATCACC
>JABCYT010000707.1 GCA_013290035.1 Alphaproteobacteria bacterium | reverse complement strand
TCGAGCGTGTGGCCGAGGCCTTCGACAAGAACTTCGACAGCAAGGGCGAGGTCGGCGCCTCCGTCTGCCTGACGGTCGGCGGCCAGACCGTCGTCGATCTGTGGGGCGGGATCGCCAATCCGAAGACGCAGGCGCCGTGGACCCGGGACACGGTCAGCATCGTGTTCTCCTGCACCAAGGGCGCGACCGCGCTTTGCGCCCATGTGCTGGCCAGCCGCGGCAAGCTCGATCTCGATGCTCCGGTGGTCGAGCTGTGGCCGGAGTTCGGCCGGCACGGCAAGGAGGGCGTGACGACGCGCATGATGCTCGATCATTCGGCCGGCGTGCCCGCGCTGCGCGCCCGGATGAAGGAGTCGGGGCCCTACGAATGGGACTACATGACCGGCCTGATCGCCGCGGAGGAGCCGTTCTGGCCGCCCGGCACGCGCAACGGCTATCACGGCTTCACCTTCGGCTGGACGGTGGGCGAGATGGTGCGGCGCGCCAGCGGCAAGTCGCTCGGCACGTTCTTCCAGGAAGAGATCGCGCGGCCGCTGGGGTTGGATTTCTGGATCGGCCTGCCCGAGGCGATCGAACCACGCGTGGCGCCGATCATGCCGTTTGCGCTCAGGGCGGAGGACGCCAAGACGCCGTTCCTGCGCGATCTTGGGACCAACAAGCAGTCGATCCCCTTCCTCTTCTACATGAATGTCGGCGCCTGGCGGATGGGTGGCGCCAATACCCGCGCCGGCCACGCCGCCGAGATTGGCGCCGCCAACGGCATCACCAACGCGCGCGGACTTGCCGGCATGTACGCCCCGCTGTCGACTAGCGGCGGCAAGCTGGTCGACGGCAGGACGCTCACGCGCATGGGCGAGGTCTCGATGGCCACGCACGACGACGCCACCTTGCGCATCCCGACCCGCTTCGCGCTGGGCTACATGAAGTCGATGGACAACCGCCGGCGCAGCCTGGGCGCCAAGCTGTTCGGCGAGGATGTCGACAGCGTGATCCTGGGCTCTCCCGCCTTCGGCCACGTCGGCGCCGGCGGCTCGCTGGGTTTTGCCGATCCCGTGGCCGGTCTTTCTTTCGGCTACACCATGAACCAGATGGGACCGGGCCTGCTGATGAACGAACGCGGCCAGGCGCTGGTCGACGCGGCCTACCTGTCGCTCGGCTACAGGAACAAGGACGGGGGCGTCTGGGTACGCTGATGCTGCCCGTCTTCCGACCGCTCGCCGACCGCGCCGTGCTGACCGTGTGGTCGGGTCTCTGCACCTCGACCATCGGCGAGGATCTGTTCCGCGTCGCCAGCGTGTGGCTGGCGGTCGAGGTCGCCGGCAACATGGCGGGCCTCGTCACCGGCGTTCAGTACGTCGCCATGCTGGTGGCTGGCCTGTTCGGCGGCGTGCTGTTCGACCGCTGGCGGCCCGACCGGGCGATGATCGGCTCGCGCGCCTGGAGCGCCGCCTTCGCCCTGCTGCCGGTCGCGGGCTTCTACTTTTCGGGCCTGTCGATCACGCTGCTGATGATCTCCTCGGTGGGTCTGGCCTCGCTGCGCATGGTGTTCTCGCCGGCGCTGCAATCCACCATTCCCACCCTGGTGCGCGACCGCGACGCCCAGCAGGCGATCAACGGGCTGTTCGACGCCACCTACCGCATCGCCCGCCTGCTCGGCCCGATGGTGGCGGCACTGCTGCATATTTTCCTGCCGGTCATCCATTTCCTCACCGCGACGGCGCTGGGCTTCCTCGTCTCGGGATGGGCGCTCTATGCCGCCCGCGAGCGGCTGATCGGCGGCCAGAGCGACCCGGTGCGCATGCGTCCGGGCTGGCGCGGCGCCTGGGAGGCGCTCACCGCCGGTTTCCGGCTGATGCTGAGCGAGCCCAGCATGGGCGCCATCCTGATCGTCAATGCGATCCTGAACGGGCCGTGGATGGTGGCGCTCAGCCTTGCCATCGCGCTGATCGTGACCGAATACCGGCCGACCTTCCTGGGGTTCGGCGGGCTGGCCGCCTACGCGCTGGTCATGGGCGCCTATGGCGTGGGCGACGTCAGCGGCAACATCGTTGCCGCCAGCGTCCGCTTCCGCCGTCCGATGTCGACGATGTTCCTGGGCTATGTCGTCATGGGAACGGGCTTCTCCATTCTCGCGCTCGTGGTCTGGCTCCTGCCGCCGGATCGGCTGCTGCCGGCGATGATGGTGGGCGCGCTGCTGGCCGGGCTGGGCGGGCCGTTCTTCTTCGTGCCCATGATCACCCGCATGCAGACCGTGTTCCACGGCCACGACATCGCCCGCGTCTTTCGCCTCAGGCTGGTGGTCATGGCGGCCGCGATGATGGTGGCGAGCCTGGTCGCTACCTGGTTCTTCGACCTGATGGGCGCCGTGGCGACACAACTCGGCTGCGGGTTGCTGATCCTGGCGACCGGCATCGCGGGCTATTTTCTCTGCCGGCGCATCGAGGGGCGTGAAGCGGCGGGCGCCAGCTTGCCGAGACCCGCGGTCGGCGAATAGCGCGCAGAATCCTCTTGCGGGGAACAGTGTGTATTGATAGCGTCTTTGCGTTCACAGCGTTACCGTTAACCGACTGCAGCAGGAGCGCGCCATGGCCAAGGCCTTCCCGACCGACAATCCCTTCCTGCGCGGCTACTACGGCCCGGTGAACACCGAGGCCGATGCCGGCCACCTGCAGATCACCGGCGAGATGCCGCAGGAACTCTGCGGCACGCTCTACCGCAACGGCCCCAACCCGCAATTCGCGCCGAGGGGCCCGTACCACTGGTTCGGCGGCGACGGCATGATCCACGCCTTCCACGTCGAGAACGGCAACGTCTCCTACAAGAACCGCTGGGTGCGCACGCCCAAATGGGAGATCGAGAACAAGGAGGGCGAAGGC
>JABCYT010000706.1 GCA_013290035.1 Alphaproteobacteria bacterium | reverse complement strand
TTGTTTTGCTGTCTCACCAATGGGGTGCAGTCCATTATGCCAATCTTTCGTAGTCATGGACCTCTTCTACACCACAACATTTAGACCGCTCATCGCGACGCGCGCCCGTTCGCTTCGTCGAGCATTATACTTAAGTTTCCCTACTACAAATGTCAAGTGTCTCTTTTGAAAAAAAGGGAGCCAGTCGCCCGGCGGAGTTTTTGCGCACCATGCAGCGCAAAAACTGCCCGTGCAGCGGAGGCGATCGGCCGGCAGCGCCGACCGTCGCGTCATCCCGGATCGGCGGCGATGGCGTCGAGGAACGGGCCGATCATCAGGGCGGCAAAAGGCTCGATCTTCGCCGGGTCGCTTTCCTTGTAGTGCCCGGCGGCATCCAGCAGGTTCATGGTCCCGAGCACGCGGCCTGCATAAACCACCGGCTGGTTGATGGCCGATTCGCAGCCCAGCGAGCGGATCAGCTCGTGATCGAAGAACGCCCATTTGACGTCTTCGTAGTTGTAACCGACCCAGGCGCGGCGCTCGCCGATCACCCGCTTGTGCCAGTCGCTCTCGGTCACCGGCTTGTAGCCGCCGACGGGATATTCCCTGGGCATGTTGGTGTAGAGGCGCTTCACCCGTTTGCCGTCGGGCGCCACGTAAAGAAGGGTGAACAGCTTGTGGCCGACAGTTTCGGCCAGCGCCTTGTCGACCACCTTGAACAGCGTCTCGGGCGGTCCGGGCTGGCGAAGCGCGGCGAGGCAGGCGTCGAAGGGCGTTGTCATTGATATCCTCATGTAGCCGTCATTGGAGCGTATCCTGATTGAGACGCCATGCGCCAACTGATCGAGTTGGGGCTGTGCCCGGGCCGGGCGATGCGATTGAAGGAGGGTCGGGGCAGAGCGTAGGTTCGCGAACCTGGCCCACAGCCATCTTTTCTGGAGGACTTATGAACGATTTGGCCCTCGCCGACGTCGAGAGGCGCTTACGGCGCCTGGAACGGCAAAATCGCGTTCTCCTAGTATTGCTCTGCGCCGCGTTGGCGCTCGGCTCGATCGCCGCATCCAACGCGCAGCAGACCATCCTCAGTGCCTACGAAGTCCGCGCCCAGCGCTTCACCCTTGTCGACCCCAACGGCGGGATTGCCGACGATTGGTATACCAATTCAACCCGGGACAGCGGGACGAGCCGCACCGGCTCATACTCGGGCTGGGGATATTCCCGGCCCTAGGTCTCTTTGCAACCTCACCCTGAGGAGGCCCGCAGGGCCGTCTCGAAGGGTGCGATACACCATTGTCCCCTGCCCATCGTTCGAGACGCCGCGCTGCGCGCGGCTCCTCAGGATGAGGTTGGGGCTGTATCGGCATTTTATGAAAGCAGGTACCAGCCGATCTCAAATCGCCCGCTCGACCTCGACCAGATTGGTATTGTAGGTCGTGGCGCCGCACGGCGCCGAGCGGTCCTCGGCCAGCACGTTGGCGCAGCCGTTGGTGTCGGCGCCATCGTTGCCGGGCGTCGCCCAGGCGCCTTCCTTGATCGAGACGACGCCCGGCGCGATGCGGCTGGTGACCTTCACCGGCAGCACGGTCGAGCCGCGGTCGTTGAAGACGCGGACCCTCTCGCCGTTGGAGATGCCGCGTCGGGCGGCATCCGCGGTGTTCATCCAGACGTCGTCGGGATCTATGCGCGCCAGCAGCGGCTGGTTGTCGTGGATCGAATGGGTGCGTGCCCGCGACTTGGGGCTGCACAGCATCAGCGGAAACCGCGCCTCGGGCTTCACCGGCTCGATCCAGGTCGGGATGGGCGGGATGTGGCCCAGGCCATACGGGTCGGGATTGGCTGCCAGCGCCAAGGAGTAGATTTCGATCTTGCCCGACGGCGTCGTGAATTTGTTGGCCTCCGGATCGCGGATCTGCGCCGCGAAGGCGACCGCGTCCTGGGGCGGCGCGAAGCGCGCCACGCCCTTGTCGGCGAACGTGTCGAAATCGGCGACCGCATCGCGCGTCAGCTCGCGCAGCCATTCCATCTCGGTCTTCTCGAGATAGTCGTTGATGCCGACGCGCGCCGCCAGATCGGCGAAGATGTCCATGTCGTTGCGGCATTCATACATCGGCTGGATCGCCTGCTTCATGAAGATCGCGTAGTGCCCGGCGCCGGCCCACGGCGTGTGCACGTCGTTGCGTTCCCAGAAGGTCGTCGCCGGCAGCACGATGTCGGCATGCCGCGCGGTCGGCGTCATGAAATGGTCCTGCACGACGATCAGCTCCACGCCGCTGAGCGAGGCCGCCATCTTGTTGGCGTTGGGGCACTGGTTGAAGAGGTCGCCGCCCGCCGAGTAGATCGCCTTGATGTCGGCCGGGTAACCTCCCGACTTGCCGCGCGCCAAAAGGTCGGCCAGCAGCGGCGTCGAGACCTTCGACGTGATCGGGTTGGTGCCGGGCGGCAGGCTCCTGATGCCGGCCCGGCCCGTCGCGCCGTTGCTGACGCCCGAATTGCCGCCGACGATGCCGACATTGCCCGTGATCGCAGCCAGCGCATAGGCGGCGCGATGGAACTGCTCGCCGAACGCGGTACGCCCGGGCGCGTAGCCGCACTGCAGGGCGGCGGGCTTGGTCGTGGCGAATTCGATGGCGAGCCGCCGGAGCGTCTCGGCCGGCACGCCGCAGAGCGCCGCCGCCCATTCCGGCGTCTTCGGCACGCCGTCGCTCTCGCCCAGCAGATACGATTTGTAGGAAGCGCCGGCCGGCGCACCCTCCGGCAGATGGGCCTCGTCGAAGCCCAGCACGTGGCGGTCGCAATAGGCCTGGTCGTGCAAGCCCTCGCTCACGATGACATGGGCCATGGCGATCAGCGCCGCGGCGTCGGTCGACGGCTTGATGAAGATATGCTCATCGGCGAGCT
>JABCYT010000705.1 GCA_013290035.1 Alphaproteobacteria bacterium | reverse complement strand
GGCCGCGGCCGGGTCGGCGGGACGGTCGTGCAGGACGGGCGACAGCTTGCCCAGGCGGCCGACGCTGAACACCGCGACCTCGAGCAGGAGGGCGGCGCCCGCCAGCAGCAGGGTCGGCGAGACGTAGCGCGCCAGGCCCGCGGTGACCGCCGAGCCCACGATGGCGCCGATGGTGGCGCCGGCGGCGATGAAGCCGAACAGCCGCTTGCCCTGCTCGGGGCTGAACAGGTCGACGTTCAGCTGCCAGAACACCGAGACCACGAACAGGTTGTAGACCGAGGCCCAGATGAAGAAGATCCGGCCGACCCAGATCTCCTGCTCGGGGGTGGCGACGCGTAGCGCGATCGCGAACAGGATGATGTTGAGGGCGAAAAAGCGGTAGGTGAGCGGGATGAAGCGGCTGCGCGGCAGCTTCTTGACCAGGTAGGCGAACGGCAGGTTGAGCAGCACCATGCCGGCCAAGGTGCCGGTGAACAGCCAGGGCAGGTTGTTGACGCCGCCGGCCACGCCCATCTGGTCGCGGATCGGGCGCAGGATGTAATAGGACGACAGCACCGCGAAGATGTAGAGCCAGCACCAGCCGACGGCGCGAACCTCTTCGGGGCGCACGGCGACGATGCGCTGCAGCAGCCGGAACGCCGGGGCGGCCGCGCCGGGCGCCGACGCGGACGACTCTGGCGGGCTCAAATGCGGGGCGACCCGGGCTGGCGGGCGATGCCCTTCACGACAGGCCCGCGGCGATCGTGCGGAGCTCGGCCGGCGTATGCTCGCCGCCCAGCGGCGTTCCCGGCACCAGGTACTTGCCCTTCGCGGAGCCGCCGATCAGCACGGGCTCGAAGCCGAGCTCCTTGATCAGCGCGCTGGCAAGTTCGACGGCCTTGGGATCGTCGCCGGTGATCGGCACGCCCAGCGGCTCGCCCGTGCGGTGCGCCGCCTTGGCCAGCCCGGCCGAGCCGATGGCGTTGAAGGCGCGCACCACGTGCGCCCCGGGCAGCATCTTGACCGAAGCGATGCCGGCGCCGCCGGCGTCGTTGATCTTCTTCACGAAATCCTCGCCGTCGCGCCGCGGGATCGGGTTCGAGACGTCGAAGACGAGCTGCTTGGTGGCGAGCTGGGCACCGTAATCCTTGGCGATCTGCTCCATCGCCGTATAGGGCACCGCGATCACCACGACGTCGCCGAACGCCACCGCCTCGGCCACCGTGCCGGCCTTGGCGTTCGGCCCGGCGCTGGCCACCAGGTCTTTCAGCTGGTCGGGATTGCGCGACGAGAACATCACCGGATGGCCTTCCTTGGCGAACAGCGTGCCCAGCGCACCACCCTCGCGGCCGGCGCCGATCGTGGCGATCTTGAGCTTGGCGACGCTCGCCTGGGCCCGCGCGGCGCGCGGCGAGGCGGCCGCCAGTCCCAGCACGAGTCCGCCGAGCGCGAGCCCGAAAAAGTCGCGACGATCAAGCGAGACTGCATTCGGCATGACCTGCTCCCTGGAAGGCAAAACATTGCAGCCGACGCTAGTCCGGCCGGCCCCCTCCCTGCAATTCACGATAATATCAGCGGCCGGTGGTGCGGGGAGCGGCGTTGAGCGCGACAGTCGCTGCGGCTTTCTATGGCCCGACTTCGGCGCACAGCCGATGCCGTCCACGCCTGCCCAGGAGGAATGCCATGAACAGTGGTCCTGGGCTGGCGGTCGGCGCGCTCGGACGCGACGTCCAACACGCCCAGACAATTTTCGTCATGATGAAAATGCTGGGCTTCGACCAGATCGACGGCGTGTTCGGCGCCGTTACCAGGAATGCCGTGATCGCCTTTCAGCAAGGCGCCGGGCTGGTGGCCGATGGCGTGATCGGCGACGACACCTGGAAGCGCATGCCGGCGGATCCCGACACGCCGCTGCTGCGGCTCGGCGGGGCGGGCAACGTGGCGAGCGGCCTGCAGAAGGGCCTGCTCAAGTTCGGCGGCGCCGGCGCGCCGACCGATCCGGGCGCGGCCGACGGCGCGTTCGGGCCGCGCACCGAAGCCGCCGTGAAGGCCTACCAGGCGCAGCATGCGCTGCCCGACGACGGCGTGGTCGGTCCCCGGACATGGTGGGTGCCGGCGGGCGGCGCGGGGGCGACCCTGGCATCCCTGGCGGAATTGACGACGGTGTAGCGGAGGGACTCATCATGGCCGAACCGCTGCAGCAGCGATCGGAGCTCGGCGTCGTCGGCGCCAGGACGTGGGCGATTGTCGATGCGCTGGAAGACGAGGGGCCGGCGAGCTGAGCGCCACCGCTGCGGCGTCCCGTCGAAGAAAGGCCCGCCCGGCTTGGGGGTCTGGGCGGGCCTTTATCGACAGAAGCAATGCCTCAGGCCGATTGGAGCAAGCTGGGGTTGTGGGAAGCTCCATCGCCATACTCCATCAACAGGACTTTGCCGGGTGTGGCATTCTGGTGACCACCGGCCCAACTAATTGCAGCGCAGTTGAACACAGGGTCGGCGGGCTCACGCTGCTCCGCGCACCATATCGGCGCACTTCTCGCCGATCATGATCGCGGGCGCGTTGGTATTGCCGGCCACGATCGACGGCATGATCGAGGCGTCGGCGACGCGCAGTGCGGCGACGCCGTGGACCCGCAGCTGGGGATCGACCACCGCATCGGCCTCGCGGCCCATGCGGCACGTGCCCACCGGATGCAGGTTCGAGACGCCGCGCGCGCGGATGTCGGCCCTGAGCTCGGCGTCGCCCGTGACCGCGGGCCCCGGCAGGATCTCCTCGACGACGAAGGGCTTCAGCGCCGGCTGCCGGGCGATCTCGCGGCAGATCTTCATGCCGTGGATGATCGCCTCGTAATCATAGGAGCTCTTCAGGAAATTGAATCTGATCTCCGGCGCATCGAGCGGATC
>JABCYT010000704.1 GCA_013290035.1 Alphaproteobacteria bacterium | reverse complement strand
CGAGCGTCAGGCAATGCAAGGCGCCGGCGTGATTGCCGGCGTCGCGCTGCAATGCCGGCATGTCCTCGGCGATATGGCCGACCGCCACCACCTGGCGCCCGGTCCGCAACAGGCCGAGCGTCATGGCCCTGCCCAGCCCGCGCAGGCCGCCGGTGACGATCGCGACTTCCGCGCGGGATGTCGGGGCGCTCATTGCTTGGCCGGTCCCATCGGGTAGCGCAGCTCGCCGGTGCGATATTCGGCCGGATGCAGGACGACCTCGGCCGACGGGCTGGTGAACTGGTCCATGCCCTGGCCCTTGAGGCCGCGGAACTGCACGGTCAGCAGGCGGCCATGGTCCCACTCGCCGTCGGGCCCGAACTTCACGTCGCCGACAATGGTCTTGAAGGTGTTGGCGTGCAGGAACTTGGCCATCTTGTCCTGGTCGAGGCCGCCGGCGCCCGTCACCGCCTGATCGAGGATCTGCATGGTGCAGTAGGCGAAGGGCGGCACGTAGTAGCCGTGCGGATCGATGCCCTTTTCCTTGGCGAGCGGCTGATACTTCTTCAGCAGCGGCGCCACTTCGGGGAACTTGTCGGCCACCGCCGGGCAGTAGAGTTCGTAGCTCACCACGTCGTTCAGCATGTCGCCGAGATCGCCCTGCAGCGAGGCCGCCTGCGTGCCGACCATGCCGCCGCCGAACAGCTTGGGGCTGAAATTCAATTCCCGCGCGGCACGGATCAGCCCCGACGTGTCGACCGGATAGCTGCCGACATAGACGAGGTCGGGGTTGGCGGTGGCGATGCCGCGGATCACCGGGCCGAAGTCGACCGTCGACGGCGGATAGGTGCGGTCGTACACCACCTTCAGGCCGCGCTTCTTGGTCTCGTCGCGCGCCCCCTCCACCGCGCTCTTGGAGAACTCGGCGTCGGCGCCGACCAGCGCCACCGTCGTGGGCGCAGGCTTCATGCCCATCGCCACGTCGAAGAAGCCCTCGCTGATCGAGGCCTTGCCGTGCGGGCCGTACGGCATGGTCTGGAAGAAGCGCGTGTACTTGAACTTGTCGTTGATGGCGAGGCTCAGCATGCAGAACACCACCTTGCCGCGCTGCATGGCGATCGGCATCGCCGGCACCGTGAGGTTGGTGCCGTTGGTGACGATGAGATCCACTTTGTCGACGTCGAGCAGCTTGGTGTAGATCGGCGGCACATTGGCGGGACTCGACTGGTCGTCATAGGTCACGAGCTGCACGGGACGGCCGATGATGCCGCCTTTGGCGTTCACGTCGTCGGCCCAGATCTGCATGGTCAGCAGCGCCTGCTTGCCGATGGCGGCCAGCCCGCCCGATTGCGGGATGGAGAAGCCGATCTTGATCGGATCGGCCGCCCAGGCGATGCGGCTGTGTGCGGCGACGACGCCGCCGAGCGCACCGGCAACGGCGGCGCGGCGACCGATCAGGTTTTTGGTCATGAGCGTTCCCCTTTTATAGTCCCATGTAAAACTTTTTGATGAGTTCATTGTCGTTCAACTCGCCGGCGGAGTTGCCGGCGAACACGATCCGACCATGGACGATCACGTAGCCACGATCGGCGATGGTGAGCGCCTGGTGAAAATTCTGCTCGGCCATCAGCACAGTCAACCGCTTCTCTTCCTTGAGTTCCTTGATCTTCGCGATGGTGCGCTTGACCATCACCGGCGCGAGCCCGACCGAGGGTTCGTCGACCAGCAGGATCCTGGGTTCGCTCATCAGCGCCCGGCCCAGCGCCAGCATCTGCTGCTCGCCGCCGCTCATGCTGCCGGCCAGTTGGGCACGGCGCTCCTTGAGCCGCGGGAAAGCTTCGAAGCAGAAATCGATGTTGCGCGGCAGCACCTTGCGCGCCAGGCGGCGGGAGGCGCCGATGGTGAGATTCTCCTCGACCGACAGCCGCGGAAACAGCCGGCGGCCCTCCGGCACCATCACGACACCGAGGCCCACGATATCCTCGGTCTGGGCCCCGGCCAGTTCGTGCGTGGTGCCATCGATCTCGAGCTTGATGCTGCCGGCCGTTGGCGCGAGCAGGCCCATGACGCAGCGCATCAGCGTCGACTTGCCGTTGCCGTTGGTGCCGAGAAGGGCCACCGTTTCGCCGCTCCGCACGTCCATCGAAAGATCCTCGATGACGCGGACCTGGCCGTAACCCGCGGACAGGTTGCTGATCGACAGGCTACTCACCGAGATACGCCTTCAATACTTCCGGGTTGCCGGTCACCTCGTCCGGATTACCGTCCGCCACCTTGCGGCCCGCCACCACGCAAATCAGGCGCTGCGAGAAGCTCATGACGGCGCGCATGATGTGCTCGATCATGATGATGGTGACGCCCTGGGCGCTCAGCTGCAGCAGGAGGGCCACGATTTCGTCGACCTCCGCGTGGGACAGCCCGGCCATGGCCTCATCGACGATCAACAGCCGCGGGGTCGCCGCCATGGCGCGGGCAAGTTCCAGCTTGCGCATCTCGATCTGAGTGAGCTCACGCGGCAGGCGATCGGCCTTGCCTTTGAGCCCCACCATCTCGAGCAGTTCCGGAATGCCGGCGGCGCCGCTGCGGCCGGCGTACACCGTCGCCACCCTGAGATTGTCGGCGACCGTCAGGCTGCCGAAGGGACGCGGCAACTGGAAGCTGCGGACGAGGCCCAGGCGCGCGCGCTGGTGCGGCGGCAGCCCGTCGATCCGCCGGTTGTCCAAGGTGACGCTGCCGGCGCTGATCGGCACGGTGCCGCTGATGCAGTTGACCAGCGTGGTCTTGCCGGAGCCGTTGGGGCCGATCAGGCCCAGCCGCTCGCCCGCCATCACGTGCAGCGAAATATCGGCCAGTGCGGTGAAGCCGCCGAACTGCTTGGCGAGCCCGTTCACGGCGAGCAGGGGCT
>JABCYT010000703.1 GCA_013290035.1 Alphaproteobacteria bacterium | reverse complement strand
TTCCAGCAGGAAGGCCGTCCGCAACGCCACTTCGAGGCGACCAAGGACGCCGGCGGCCTGTTCAAGGCCAAGGCCGAGCTCGGCGGCGGCAGCTCAATGGACGTCAGCGGCTCGCTGAAGGACGGCGACAGCAAGGTGCTGCTGGACGGCTACTGCAAGTTCGGCGGGCCGCTCACGAAGAAGTAGGCACCGCGAGGTCGACCCGAGCCAGACAACTTTGGCGCGACAGGCTGTAGTTGGATCGTGTGCGCCAGCGCTCGCTGTTGGCGCGCACGGCCGACAGGCCGTCGACCCGGAAGCAGCGCCAGTCGCCACCGCGCGGCAATCCACCCGCGCTGTCGCCGGCATACTGGAACACGAAGACGTGCGGTGCGTCGTCGACGCCGGCGCCCAGCGCATGCGGCGCGAAGTGCCGGATCGATCCCCCATAGAGACCGCTGAGACAGAGCCGTTTTTGAATGGCATTGCGGAGAGTGGCTTCGATCATCACCCCATGACCCTGGCTGACTCGCGCCCTATGGTAGCTCCATCGGCGGCGTGTCTGTGAGCGGAGGCTACGTTTCGTGACAACCAACGACAATTGGGGCTGGCGGGCCCGCATCGGGCTGTTCATCGTCGGCAACGAGGCCGTGCCGGAAGCCGAATGGTGGGCCATGGCGCCGCCCGGCGTGTCGCTGCACGCGGCTCGCGTGACGGCTCGCGCGCCCTGGGCGCGCTGGCGCGAGGACCGGAAAGCCGTCGAGCCCGCGGAGGATCTGCTGCGCGGCTGCCGCCAGTTCGCCGCCATGCGGCTGTCGGCGGTCGTCGTCGCGCACAGCTCGAGCAGCCTTTTGGGCGACAAGGGCTGGGACGAAGCCACCGTGGCCAGCCTCTCGCCCGTGCTCGGCACCGGCGCGATCGTTACCACCAACGGTCTCGACACCCAGGCGGCGCTGCGGGTCTCGGGGGTGAGGCGGCCGTTCCTAGTCCTGCCGCCCTGGTTCAACGACCAAACGGTGGCCGCGGGCCTCGGCTACTATGCCGATCACGGCTTCGAGCCGGCCGGCCACCTGCGCTACGATCCCGGCCGCAAGTGGCGCGACCTGCCGCCGGGCGAACTCGTCGGCCACGGGCTGGGCTTCGAGCAGGAGGTCGAGCCGCTCTACGCGCAGATCAAGGCGGCGTGTCCGGCAGGCGCCGACGGCGTGCTGATCGCCGGCACCGGCTTTCGCTGCGTCGCCATCCTGGAGGCGCTCGAGCAGGATCTGAAGCGGCCGGTGCTGTCGGCGAACCAGGCGAGCCTCTGGCACTGCCTGCGATCGGCGGCCGTTCGCACACCCATCGCCGGCTACGGAAGCTTGCTTCGACTGTGAGTCTAGCCCGCAAGCAGCGCGTCATATCCCTGCTCATTGAATTGCAGCAGGCAGAAGCCGTGGCCGAACGGATCGGCCAGCATGGCGATCCTGCCGTAGGCCGCGTCCTTGGCCGGCGCCTCGAGCTTTGCCCCCGCACCGATCGCCCGCACGACGGCGGCGTCAACGTCGTTCACGACGATGTCGGCGTGAACGGGCGTCCAGTGCCTGCTGTAGCGCCGCGTATCTCCCGCCGCGCCGATCGTGCCCGCCTGCTTCGCCAGGAGATAGACCGTTGCCGGCCAACCCAGCAGCTCGACGAAGTCGGCGCCGAAGCGACGGCCGACTTGCAGGTCGAAAGCCGTCGTGTAGAAGCGCACGCCCGTCTCGACATCGGGCACATCGATATTGAGCAGCAGTGTCATCGCAAGCCTCACGGGTTGGGTTGATTGCCGATACGGCCGAGCAATTCCATGACACCATTTTTCTCGCGCGCGAAAGGGGCGCTCGCGGTTTTCGGACCTCATGGTAGCCTGCCGTCGTGCGTCGCAGCCGGGGAGCCGAAGATGAGATCCGCAAGACTTGCCGTCTCCGTCCTCGCCCTGTCGGCATTCCTGCCCGCCACGCGTCCGGCGATCGCAGCCGACGGGTTCGATCTGGTGGTGCTGGGTGCCTTGGGCGGCATCGAGGACGGCAACCTCAGCGCCTCGCTCGTCCATCCGCACGGCGACGACCGCGCCGTCGCCTGCGACGCCGGCACCTTGGTGAACGGCCTGCGGATCGCCGACGAGAAGGGCGCGTTCGCGGGCATCGCGGTGCCGGGCGATGCCGGCCAAAGCCGGGTGGGCTACGTGCTCAGCGCGAAGATCAAGGGCTACCTGATCAGCCACTCCCATCTCGACCACGTAGCCGGCCTGGTCATCGCCTCGCCCGACGACAGCAAGAAGCCGATCTACGCCCTGCCGTCGGTCACCGCCAACCTGGTCGAGACCTACTTCAATTGGCTGGCCTGGCCCAACTTCACCGATCGCGGAAAGGCGCCGCAGCTCAAGAAGTACACCCTCTCGGACCTCAAGCCCGGCGTCGCCACGGCGCTCGGCGACACCGCCATGACCGTGACGGCCTTTCCGCTGAGCCACGGCGGCATGGAATCGACGGCCTTCCTGCTCGAGAGCGACGGCGAGGGCATCCTGTGCTTCGGCGACACCGGACCCGACGCGGTGGAGAAGGGCACGCGGCTGCACGACGTCTGGGCGGCGGTGGCCGGACGAGCCAAGGAAAAGCGCCTGAAAGCCATCGTGATCGAATCGTCCTACACCAGCGACCGGCCGGACAACCTGCTGTTCGGCCACCTGACGCCGCGCTGGCTGCTGGACTCGTTGCGCGAGCTCGACAAGCAGGCCGGCGGCAACGCGCTCAAGGACCTGCCGGTCGTCGTGAGTCACATCAAGTATTCGCTGACGAAGGAGCAGCCGCAGAAGCAGATGCTGCAGGAGCTGGAGGCCGGCAACGACCTCGGCGTGCGCTTCGTGATCCCCGAGCAGGGCACCCGCTG
>JABCYT010000702.1 GCA_013290035.1 Alphaproteobacteria bacterium | reverse complement strand
CCAGCTCACCATGGAGCGGCTGCGCGGCGCGTTGGGATTACCCGACAGCGCCACCCCGCATGCGCTGCGGCATTCGTTCGCGACCCATCTTCTCTCCCGCGGCGGTGATTTGCGTGCGATCCAGGAACTGCTCGGCCATTCCTCGCTCTCGACCACGCAAATCTATACCGGGATCGACTCCGAGCGGTTGCTCGAAGTCTATCGTTCCGCGCATCCGCGCCGCTAGGATCACCTGACATATTGCCGTCACGTCTGCGTGCCTCTTGCACTGCCCGCGTCGTTCGGGCCATCGTGGAAGACCCCACAGGGCGGAGAGAATCATGAGCGCGCATGAAAGCATGGAGCAGGCGGACCAGGCCAAGGAAGCCTCGAGCGAGAACAGGAAGATCGCGCTTTTGATCGCGATCATCGCGCTGTGCCTCGCGCTGTCGGAGACGCTGGGCAAGGGCGCCCAGACCGAATCCATCAGCAAGAACGTCGAGGCATCGAACCTGTGGGCGTTCTTCCAGGCCAAGAGCATCCGCCGCACCACGGTGCAGACCGCGGCCGAACAGGGCAAGCTAAGTCTCGGCGCCGCCGGCGACGATGCCGCCAAGGCGGCGGTGCAAAAGCAGATCGACGACTGGCAGAAGACGGCGGCGCGTTACCGCTCCGAGCCGGACACCGGCGAAGGCACCGAGCAATTGTCCGAACGCGCCAAGCATGCCGAGGAAGAGCGCGACCTTGCCACTGCGAAATATCATCATTTCGAACTTGCTTCCGCCGCCTTCCAGATCGGCATCGTGCTGGCTTCGGCGACGATCATCACCGGCATTGTCGCGCTGGCCTGGATCTCGGGTCTCTTGACGCTGGCGGGCATCGCAATCACTGCGCTCGGCATCTTGATGCCGCATCTGTTGCATTTGCCGTAAGCCCGCTTCTGCATTCCGTCATGCTCCGCGAAAGCGGGGCATCCAGTAATCCGAGACGCCGACAGTAGCTCTCGATATTTCGGAACACTGGATCGCCCGGCATAGGCGAGCGGAAGCGACGCCGTCCTTCGGACGGCTATGCCGGGCGATGACAGGCGGAGAAAGGAGATCAACGCGCTTCGTGCACGCTCTTGCGGAAGCGCTGGATCAGCCGCAGCATCCGCGATGACCAGCCGGCGCCGCTCAAACCTTCCTTGATTCGAAGCTTGATCGGATCGACCAACGCCGCGGCTTTTGCCCGGAGCTCGATTACAAAGTCGTAGAGCCTTTCGAACCACTGCATTTCCAGCAATTTCGGCCGCGTCACGTCGAACACGAAGGCAGCAACGCCGACCCCTAAGAATTTTGCGAAGATGATGGTGAGGGCGGCGCTCAGCCAATATTCGTGGGTCAGCAGCCAGAAGCCGACCAGTTTGAGCGGAAATAGCGGTAGCACCGGCACGATGAAAACGATCAAGGTCATCGCCGGCGTCAGGGTATCGACACGGTCGGCGAGCCATTGCTTGAAGGTGCGCAGCGGTATCATCGCCACCACCGACGCCACGACCGGCTCGAGATGATCCCACAGCCAAGCTTCGATCAGGAAGATGATCGCAAGCACAATCCAGAGCGGCTGAAGCAGGCGGCGCAGCATCG
The DNA here is from genome assembly GCA_013290035.1 of Alphaproteobacteria bacterium. GTDB lineage: Bacteria > Pseudomonadota > Alphaproteobacteria > Reyranellales > Reyranellaceae > Reyranella. The sequence goes on along the minus strand of JABCYT010000702.1, from coordinate 1,284 downwards.
AGGTCATCCCGCCCGGTGATTCTCTCGGGCGCCGATCACATATGGATCGCCCGCTTGCCGACTGCAAGCGCGGCTTCCTTGATGGCCTCCGATCGCGTCGGGTGGGCGTGGCAGGTGCGCGCCAGGTCTTCGGCGGAGCCCCCGAATTCCATCAATACGGCCGCTTCGTGGATCATTTCGCCGGCCTCGATGCCGATGATGTGCACACCGAGCACACGATCGGTCTTCGCATCTGCGAGAACCTTCACGAAACCGTCAGTGGTCTGGTTGACCTTGGAGCGGCCGTTGGCGGTAAACGGAAATTTCCCAGAGGTGTAGGCCACGCCCGCCTGCTTCAACTCTTCCTCGGTCTGGCCGACGGATGAGACTTCCGGCGTGGTGTATACCACGCCCGGGATAACGTCGTAATTCACGTGCCCGGCTTGTCCTGCGATGATTTCCGCAACCGCTACGCCTTCGTCCTCGGCCTTGTGGGCGAGCATCGGCCCGGCGATGACGTCGCCGATGGCATAGATGCCTTTCACGCTGGTCGAAAAATGCGCATCGATCTGCACGCGGCCGCGATTGTCGAGCCCAACGCCGGCTTCCTTCAAGCCAAGTCCTTCGGTGTAGGGCACACGGCCGATCGAGACTAGCACGACATCGGCTTCCAGCGTTTCGGCACTCCCTCCCACCGCCGGCTCGACCTTGGCGATCAGCGTCTTGCCGGAGGTGTCGACGCCGGTGACCTTGGCGCCGAGCTTGAATGCAAAGCCCTGCTTTTCAAGAATGCGCTGGAATTGCCTGGCGATCTCGCCGTCCATGCCCGGCAGGATGCGATCAAGAAATTCCACCACGGTGACCTTGGCGCCGAGCCGGTGCCACACCGAGCCAAGCTCGAGCCCGATCACGCCAGCGCCGACGATCAACAGGCTCGACGGCACCTTGTCGAGCGACAACGCGCCGGTCGACGACACGATGCGCTTCTCGTCGATCTCGATTCCCTTCAGCCGGGCGATGTCCGAGCCGGTGGCGATCACGATGTTTTTTGTCTCGACCAGTTGCGTCTTGCCGCCGCTGCCCAAAACTTCGACCTTGCCGGCGGAAAGAATCTTGCCGGTGCCGTGGATGACGTCGATCTTGTTTTTCTTCATCAGGAACTCGACGCCCTTGACGTTGCCATCGATGCCCTGTTGCTTGAAGTTCATCATCGAGGGCAGGTCGAGTTTCGGCGCGGGAACGCTGACGCCCATCTTCGCAAACGAATGCGCGGCTTCCTCGAACATCTCGGAAGCATGCAGCAGA
>JABCYT010000701.1 GCA_013290035.1 Alphaproteobacteria bacterium | reverse complement strand
CCCTGCTGCTGTGGGGCCTGGCCGCCTACGCCACCGTCACCTGTCGCGGGCTGTTCTGGGACGGCTCGTCCTTTCTGGTCAATATCCTCGACAATGGGCGCTTCCACGACTTCTACGCCGCCCGCGTCCATGTCGACTGGGTAACGCAGGCGCCGGTGCTGCTGCTCTCCGAGCTCGGCGTGCGCGACACCAGGCTGTTGGCGATGGTCTACTCGGCGACGCTCTTCGGACTGCCGGTCGCGCTCTATCACCTGGCGCTGGCGCGGGTACGCCACGATGCCGCGCTGCTCGGCATCGTCATCGCCGCCGTCGTCATGATCTACCTGCCGACATCCTTCTTCATCATCGGCGAGTACAACGTGACCTTCGCCGCGGTGATCGTCGCCATGGCGGTGACGTTGACGCCGCGCGAGAGCAGGCTCGGCGATGCGGTGCTTCTCTGCGTGCTTGGCGTGTTGTGCGTTCGCTCCTACGAGGCGATGGTCTATCTCGGCCCGCTGCTCGCGGCCGCCATCGTCTGGTCGGTACGCAAAGACAAGGACCCTGCGACCAAGGCGGTCGCCGGCATCGCCGCCTTGGCTTTCATCGCCGCCGCCGCGGTTTCGGCCGCGACCATCGCCGAATATTGGGGTCATCCGCATTTCATCAAGGTGCGGTCGATGAGCTTCGACTTCTGGCAGAACCTGCAGTTCGTCGTCCCGCTGGCCGGCCTCGCGGTGTCGACCGTGGTCGGGCTGGCGAGGCCGGCGTGGCTGCAGGGGCGCGGCCCGCTTATCGTGATGGGGATCGCCGCCGCCGTGCTCGCGTCCACGCCGTGGTGGCGGCTGTTGCACGAACACTCCATTCTCTATCCGCCGGCGCACTATCTGGCGCGCGAGGCGGCAGGCTTGCTGCTGGCCGCGATGCTCGCCTGCATGTGGCTCCACGTCGCCTGGCAGCGAAAGCCGCCGGCGGTATTCGCCGCGCTGCGGCTGCCGGCGGTGTCGCAACGCCTCGTCGCGGCCATGACGGTGCTCGTCATCGCGGCTGCCATTCCCGACATGGTGCTGACCGGACTGTGGTCGGACTATCTCGGCCGCATGCGCGACCTGGTCGACGGCCGGCAGGGCATCATTCGCGCCAGCGAGCAGCCCATTCTCGATTGGCCCGACAAGCTGTTCGCCCAGGACTGGTCGCTGCCCGCCATGAGCGCGCTCGTCAGCCGCATGCCCGGCCGCGCCTACCTGCGGGTCGACAACGATTTTCGTAGCAACCCGCCGTTCGATCCGGCTTGCGGGACGCTGCCGCGGCTGAAGGGTTATGGCTGGCGTTAGGCTCTTTCCTCCCCACGCTTCGCGCGGGAGGGAAAAGCTTTACGGCCGCATCCAGTGGCGGCTGGGGCCGCTGCCGCGCACCGGAGCGGCCAGCTCGACGAACTCGCAGAGAATCTTGCGGGTGTCGCGCGGGTCGACGATCTCCTCGATCCAGAAGGTCTCGGCGCTGCGGAACGGCGAGCGCAGCTTGTTCAGGCGGTCCTCGATCTCGGCCATCTTGGCCTTGGGATCGGCCGCCCCGGCGATGTCGGCGCTGTAGGCCGCCTCGATGCCGCCCTCCAGCGGCAGCGAGCCCCAGCGGCCAGACGGCCAGGCATAGCGCCAGTTGAAGCGCCCCCCATTCTGGTGCGCCGCCCCGGCGACGCCGAAGGCGTTGCGGATGATGAAGCTGCACCACGGCACGGTGGTCTGGAACATCGCCGACATGGCGCGCACGCCCTGGCGGATGACGCCGCTCTTCTCGGCCTCGAGCCCGATCAGGAAGCCCGGGCAGTCGCAGAAATAGATTACCGGCAGATGGAAGGTCTCGGCCATGTCGACGAAGCGCGCCACCTTCTGGCAGGCGTCCGCCGTCCAGCCGCCGCCATAGAACATCGGATCGCTCGCCATGACGGCGACCGGCCAGCCGTCGACGCGGGCGAACGCGGTGACGACCGAGCGGCCGTAAAGCCTGCCCATCTCGAAGAAGGAGCCCTGGTCGACGATCCTCTCGACGATCGGACGGATGCGATAGACCTTGCGGATGTCGCGCGGGATCGCGTCGAACAAAGCCTCCTCGCGCCGCGCCGGATCGTCGGTCTGCGGGCCGCGGCCAGGGGCCTGGTCGATCGATGACGGCAGGTAGGACAGGAAGCGGCGGGCGCAGGCGAAGGCCTCGTCCTCGCTGTCGGTCGCCTCGTCGATGGCGCCGGCGCGCAGCTGGATTTCCCAGCCGCCCAGCTCCTGCTTGTCGTACTGCTTGGGGCTGAGGCGATTCACCACCGGCGGGCCGGCGACGAACATCGCCGAGATCTCCTTCACCATCACCGAGTAGTGCGTGGCGGTGAGCCGCGCCGAGCCCAGCCCGGCGACCGAACCGAGGCCAAGGCCCACGGTCGGCACGACGCCCATGTTCTGCACCACCCATTCCCAGCCGCGCACGCCCGGCACGTTGGCGCGTCCGGTGGTCTCGATGGTCTTGACCGAGCCGCCACCGCCCGAGCCCTCGATCATGCGGATCAGCGGCACGCGGTACTGGTTGGCGTAGCGCTCGATGAAGATGTCCTTTTCCTTGATGGTGGCGTCGGCCGAGCCGCCGCGCACCGTGAAGTCGTCGCCGGTGACGGCGACAGGACGGGCGTCGATCTTGGCGCGGCCCATCACGGCGTTGGCCGGCATCAGGTCTAAAAGGTCGTTGCGGCCGTCATACTCGGCCTTGCCGGCGATGCTGCCGATCTCGCGGAACGAGCCCTTGTCGACCAGCCGGTCGATGCGTTCGCGCACGGTGAGCCGCCCGCCATCGTGCTGGCGCTTCACCTTGTCCGCCCCGCCCATGCGCCTGGCGAGCTCCTGGCGGCGGCGCAGTTCCTCCATCTCCGGTTT
>JABCYT010000700.1 GCA_013290035.1 Alphaproteobacteria bacterium | reverse complement strand
GGTCGTACGCCACTTCCTCCGGCATCCGCCCTTGCCGCGCCGCCCGCGCGGCGATGCTGCTCTCGGGCTTGGGCTCGTAGTCCGGCGGATCGCCGAACGGATACATGCGGTCCCACCGCTCGACGCGGCGCTCGCGCCCGCCGCCTTCGAACGCCTCCTCGAGGAGGCGCGCCCGGAATTCCGGCTTGCGCAGCTCGGCCAGCCGTTGCGCGAACGGCAGGCGGGCGATCGCCTTGTAGGACGGCCGGCCCATGAACGGGTTCTGCGACAGCTCGAAGCCCAGAAGCACGCTGGTCGGCCGCGACCGCACCTGGGCGGTGATGCGCAATCCCTCGGCATTGGCCTCGTCGATCTCGGCCAGCAGCGTGCGCCAGCCGTCGGGCCGGGCATGGGACTGGAGCATCGAGATCGTGACGGGCCGGCTCGACTCCTTCGCCAGCCGGCGGAACAGGCCGATCTCGCCCGCCTGGTCCTCGAAGTCCGACACGATCTGCAGCCAGCCGGTGCCCGCCTCGCGCAGGGCGTGGGCGATCGCCGTCAGCTCCGCCTCCTCGGCGCGCAGGGTCGGGATGCTCCGGCCGTCGGCGGCGCGGTGATTGAGCGTGCGCGACGTCGAGAAGCCGAGCGCACCGGCGCGCAGGCCCTCGGCGGTGAGCTCGGCCATGCGCTGGCGGTCCTGCTGGGTGGCGGGCTCGCGGTTGGCGCCGCGCTCGCCCATCACATAGACGCGCAAGGCGGCATGCGGCACCTGGGCGGCGATGTCGACATCGTAGGAACGGTTGGCGATGGCATCGAGGAAATCCGGGAAGCTGTGCCAGTTCCACGGCAGGCCTTCGCTTAGCACGACCTCGGGGATGTCTTCCACGCCCTCCATGAGGTTTATCAGCAGGTCGTGCTGGTCTTCGTGGCAGGGCGCGAAGCCCACGCCGCAATTGCCGAACAGCACGGTCGTGGCGCCGTTCCACGACGAGGGCGACAACCGGTCGCTCCAGGTCACCTGGGCGTCGTAGTGCGTGTGCACATCGACGAAACCCGGCACGACGAGCTTGCCGCGCGCGTCGATCTCCTCGGTTCCCTGGGGGATGTTCCCACCGATCGCCGCGATCTTGCCGTCGATCACCGCGAGGTCGGCTTCATAGGGGTCGCCGCCCGACCCATCGACGATGGTGCCGTTGCGAATCACCAGGCTGGGAGAGGACATGCGGCGGCTCCAATACGGTGGGGGATATCGTATCGGCAGCAGAGCCGTCGTGGCAAACGAAGCGGGCTCGCTCGCGCGCTCAGGTGGCCTGCGCGGCGCGCATGTGCGTCGGCAGCGCGATGCCGAAGGCGGCGAGGCCGTTTTCATGGGCGATCGCCTTCCGGCGATCCGCGGCGAGCGACGCCAGCGCCTGCAGGTTCTCCTCGGGCGACGGCCAGGTCGTCCTGTCGAGCACATCGTCGCTCACATGCGGCCGGAAGAACGGATGGTCCGTGCCGAACATGATCTTGGCCGGATCGGCAAAGGCTTCCAGGGCGGCAAGAGCCGGCCCGTGATAGGCGATCGAATCGTACCAGCACTGGCGCAGGTAATGGCTGGGCGGCCGGGGCAGGCCGAAATCCTTGGAGATGTCGTTCTTCACGCAGGAATCGAGGCGGCCGGCGAGATAGGGCAGCGTCCCGCCGGCGTGGGCGATCAAGAGCTTCAGCCCGGCATGACGCTCGAGCGCGCCACGCAGGATGAGCAAAGAGACCGCGATCGAGGTCTCGAAGGTGAAGCCCAGCGCCAGCATCAGCGCGTGGCCGGTGTCGGGAAACAGGCCGTGGCCGATGCCGTAGTGCGGATGGATGAAGACGAACAGGCCGGCATCGGCCGCCGCCTTCCAGATCGGCTCGAACGCCGGATCGTCGAGCCCCTTGCCTCGCCCGGCCGAGCCGATGATCACGCCGCGCATGTGCGGGTGGCCAGCGATGCGCTTCAGTTCGGCGGCGCAGGTCTCCGGCCGCTGCAGCGCCAGCACGCCGAAGCCTAAAAGCCGGCCGGCGGAGGCAGCGCATATCGCCTCGAGATCGTCGTTGAGCTGGGCCGCCAGCGCCGGCGCCTCCTCGGGCTCGACGAAATCGATCCAGGGATTGGCCGAGCTTATGACCGAAACGGCGATGCCGTGATGGTCCATGAAAGCGAGCTTGCGGCTCACCTCGTGGAACTCGCCGCCGATCGGCCGGCCGGCCGAGGTCGAGGTGTCGGCTTCCTCGTCGGGCAGGATGATCAGGCGATCGCCTCCGGCACGCGAAACGATGCGCGGGACTTTCTGGCGCTGGCGCAATAGGGCGACGTAGCGCGGCAGGTACATGTGGGTGTGGACGTCTATCAGCGGCAGGGACAAGGTGACGATCCTCGTTGGCAGGAAAGGCAGGGCGAGCCGCTGCAAGCAAGCGGCGAGCCACCATAGCCGGCTTGGCGCGGCGATTGCTTGATTTCGACCTGTTCGCAGGGGTGAACGCGCGGGGAAGAACAAGGGAGCCAATCATGGGAAACAAGCGTGTCTTCGGTCGCCGCAAGGCCATGGCGGGAGCAGCGGCCGCGACAGGGCTGACCCTCTGGTCGCAGCGTCTAAGCGCCCAGTCGGGCGAGGTCGCGGTGGGCGCGATGGTGCCGATCACCGGCCCGTTCAACGTGTCGGGCCAGCAGTATCATTTCTCGCTGCAGATGGTGCAGGACGAGATCAACGCCAAAGGCGGCGTCGCCGGCAAGAAGCTCAAGATCGTCTTCGAGGACGTGAAGGATTCCAACAGCGTCGCTGTCAACGCCTATCTCAAGGTCGTGCGTGACATCGAGCCGCCGCTGATCTTCCTGTCGAGCTACACGACGCAGAATCTCGCCACCGAGCCTGAAGTCACCAAGGCGCAGATCCC
>JABCYT010000699.1 GCA_013290035.1 Alphaproteobacteria bacterium | reverse complement strand
GGTGGGCGCGACCTCCTGCACGAGCTGCTGCAGGCGCACGGCGTCGCGCACGCCGGGCAGCGACAGGTCGGTGATCAGCAGGATGTCCGTCGCGGCCTCGATCACCTGGCGCTGGATCACCGGATCACCGCGCGGCACGTCGGCCACGATCCAGCGGAAGCGGCGATGGACCGAGCGCAGGAAATCGCCGGCCGCGTGCGGGCGCGCCTGGAAGCCGCCGGTCGGCGCCTCCTCCGCGCCCATGGCGTAGAGGTATTCGTTCTTCTTCTGCGCGACCTGCTGGATGAACAGCGCGTCGATGCGGTCCGGCTGGTCGAGCGCCTCGCGCAGCGCGTCGATCGCCTCGAGGTCGAGCGCCAGCATGAGCGAACCGTAGTGCAGGTCGAAGTCGATCAGCAGCACTTCTTCCCTGAGGCGGGCGCCCAGCATGGCGGCGATCGTGACGGCGGTGGTCGTGGTGCCGACCCCGCCGCGCGCGCCGATCACCGCCAGAGTCCGCGGCTTGGCTGCCTTGGCGACGCCGCCCTGCGCCATCGCGCCACCCGTGCGGTCGCGCTGCTCGAGGGTGCGCTCGACGGCGCGGCCCATCGCGCCCTCGGCGAATGGCATCGAAAGGTAGTCGTTGAAGCCCACCGCCGCGAGGTCGCGATAGAGCGCGACGTCGTTGATGCGGCCCACGCCGATCACGATGCAGCCGCCCGGCACCACCGTCTTGAGCGCCGCGGCGTCGGCCACCGGATCGGCCGCACCACCCAGGTCGACAATCAGCAGGTCGAGGTCGCGCGGCCAGTCGCCGATGGCCAGTGCCGCGTCGATGGTGCCTTCGCGGATATTGGCCTTGCCGAGCGTCACGCCGAAGAGATCGGCGGAAATCCGCGCCATCGCCGTCGAGTCCGAGACGAACGCCATGGCGCTGATCGCCGGCTTTTCCTCGCCGGCGACCGACGCGGGGCGCTGCAGGTTGGCGGTTGCGGACATGCCGGCGACCTCAGTTCGTGGCACCCGTGGGTGCGCCGCCGGGCGCACCACCACCCGAGCCGCCACCGCTCGAACTGCCGCCGCTGGTATCCAGCGCCTTGACCCTGCCCTCACGATAGCGGGCGATCGCCGCGGCATTGACGGTGGCGTCGGCCGGGCCGGCTGGTCGGCCGACCGCCGCGTCGCGCGGCCGGGCCAGCATCTGGCCCATGTTGTAGGCAAAGGCGCAGCCGAAGCCCGGCATGACGGCCTCATTGGGATCGGCGATGGTGGCCGGGTTGTAGTTCGGGCAGTTGTTGGCCCCCAGCAGGTACTCCGAGCGCACGATGACGACCGAGTTCGGGCCGGTTGCCATCGCCGGCTCGACAGAGGTGCTGACCCAGCGCGCGCCGGCGTCCGACAGACTCTCGCTCACCCGCTCGGCGCGCGCGCGTTGCAGGGGACCGCCCGAGCCGTCCGACACGACGACGAACTCGTCGCGCTGGGCTCGCCGGCCCGCCGCGACCATGGCCCGAAGCTCGCTCGTCTGCGCGGCGTCCAGTCCGCTGGCGCCCGGCGCGAAATTGACGGCCGCCATGGTGTCGGCCCGCATCGGATCGAAGCGCGTCTCGAATGCCGCCTCGTGGGCGACCGGATTTTGGGCGCAGGCCGCGAGGCAAGCGGCGGCGAAGAGCATGAAGACGGATCGCATGGCCACTCCTAGTCCAGTTTGAAACCGGCGGTCGGGCCGACCGGCGCGGTCTCGCGGCCGACCGCGAGGCGGCGCGGCGGCGTCGGATGGTTGAAGCGCTGCATGACGAGACGGTCAACGTCGGTCGGCGGCACGCGATCGGTGAGCGGCGTGCGCAGCTGCCCGCTGGTCGGTTCGACCAGGTATGGCGTGATGATAATGACCAGCTCGGTCTCCTCGCGCTGGTAGGCGTCCGACTTGAACAGCGTGCCCAGCACGGGGATGTCGCCGAGCCATGGGAACTTGACGATGTCCTGGAGTGCGGTCCGATGCAGCAGGCCGGCCATGGCGAAGCTCTGTCCGCTGCCCAACTCGACCGTCGTCGAGGCCTTGCGGGTGGTGATCGCTGGCACGGTGACGACGGCGGTCGCGGTCAGCGGCACGCTCACCGAACCCGCGGCCGACAGCTCGCTGACCTCGGGCGCGACCTTGAGATTGATGCGATCGCCGATGATCGTCGGCGTGAAGGCGAGCATCACGCCGACCTGCTTGTACTGCACCGTGATCGTGCCGACCAGGGAGCCGCCCTGCGGGACAACCAGCGGGATCTCTTGGCCGGCCAGAAAGCTCGCGGTTTCGCCCGACATGGCGGTCAAATTGGGCTCGGCGAGCACGGTCGCCTGGCTCTGGGTGGCGAGGAAGTCGATGAAGTTGTTCAGCCCGTTGTCGGAAGTCTGGAACTTGAGCGCACCCGAGGCAGCGCCGCCGGTGGCGGAGATGGTGTTGACGGCGAAGCCGCCCAGGAGCCATCCGGTACCGAACAGCGCGATGCTGTTGATGTTCTGCCAGTTGATGCCGACACGCTTCAGCGAATCGCGCTTGACCTCGGCGATCTTGACGCGGAGCAGCACCTGGTTCGGCGCGTCGATCCGGATGTTGCTGATCACCTTGCTGGCGGCGCCGTTGACCTGCTGCAGGGCGAGCCGCCTTGCATCCTCGGCGACCGCCGCCGAGCGCACGCTGCCGGTCAGCACGATCGTCTCGCCCTGATTGTCGAAGATGACGCCATTGCCCGGATGGATGGCGTCGAGCGCGCCCTTGATGCGGCTGAGCGGCGAGGTCACCCGCACGATGGTGTTGAGCAGTACGCGGTCTTGCGCGTCGACGGCATAGAGCACGGTGTCGCCCGGCTTCTTGGCGAAGACATAGACCATGTTGGGCGAGCGCACCTGGACGTCGGCGATATCGGGCGCGG
>JABCYT010000698.1 GCA_013290035.1 Alphaproteobacteria bacterium | reverse complement strand
CGCCGGCATCTCGCGCGCCAAGCTCAAGTCGCTGCGCGACCTCGCGCGCCGCACCGCTGCCGGCGAGGTCCCGACCCTGGCCGCCGCGCGCCGCATGGACGATGCCGAGATCGTCGAGCGGCTGGTCGCCATCCACGGCATCGGCCGCTGGAGCGCGGAGATGTTCCTGATGTTCCGTCTCGGCCGGCCCGACGTGCTGCCGCTCGACGACTACAGCCTGCGCAAGGCCTACGCGACCGCCTTCCGAAAACGCACGCTGCCCTCGCGCGAGGCGCTGGAGAAGGCCGGCGAGAAATGGCGGCCCTATCGCACGGTGGCGAGCTGGTATCTGTGGCAGACGTTGAACAGGTCGTAACGTCGCAGTCGGTAAAGCCGCGTTCACGCGCGCCACTGGAGTGTCACGTTCCATGACATAATCGGCGCATGGCTCTTCACTTGTCCAATACCGTCGATCGCACGCTCGAACGCCTGCGTACCGCCTTCGTCGAAACCGCCCGTGGCGCGCGCGAGGTCGTGGGCGCACCGTTGCGGCCCGATCTGCCCGACGACGACATCCCGCGACTGAAGAGCCGCATCGCCGCCTGCCTGGCGGGCAAGGGCGGCGAGACCGCGCGGCGCGGTCGGGCCGCCGAGCTCGGCCAAGCCTACCTGTCGCTGTCGCCCGCCGGGCGCAAGAAGTTCCTGCTGACGCTGGCCCACGATTACGGCCTGCCGCGCGAAGCGGCGATGGCGGTCGTCGAGCGCTGGCGCGCCTCCAAGGAGCCGCCGCGTGCCCTGCGCAAGGCACTCGAGCCACCCGCCGTCCGCCTGCTGCACGAGTTCGTGGGCGTGCCGCAGGGCGTGAAGTTCGTGGTCGACCTGCGGGCCGAGCTGATGATCCTGGGCCGGACCGACGCCGCGGCGCGCATGCTGAGCGAGGATCTGCGGCCGCTGCTCGGCGCCTGGTTCGATGTCGGCTTCCTCGACCTGGTGCGCATCGACTGGCGGGCGTCGGCGGCGCTGCTCGAGAAACTGGTGGCCTACGAGGCCGTGCATGCCATCCGCTCGTGGCGCGACCTCAAGAACCGGCTCGATTCGGACCGCCGCTGCTTCGCCTTCTTCCATCCGCGCATGCCCGACGAGCCGCTGATCTTCGTCGAGGTGGCGCTGGTGAACGGCATGGCCGGCAACGTGCAGCGCCTGCTCGACGCGCGCGCCGAGACGCACGATGCCCGGCAGGCCAACACGGCGATCTTCTATTCGATCAACAACTGCCAGCAAGGGCTGGCCGGCATCAGCTTCGGCAACTTCCTGATCAAGCGGGTGGCCGACCAGCTCGCCAGGGACCTGCCCAACATCAAGGACTTCGCCACGCTCTCGCCCGTCCCGGGTCTGCGCCACCACATCGACGGCCGGCTGAAGAACGAGGGCGACGCTGTATTGACCGCGGGCGAAATCGCCTCGCTGGTGCCGGTGATCAGCGAAGCAAAGGGCGCTGCCGCCGTGCGCAAGCTGCTCGACCGGCCGAGCTGGTGGGAGGTGCCGGCGATCAACAAGGCGCTGCGGCCGATCCTCACCCGGCTGGCGGCGCGCTATCTCTTGAGCGACGAGAACGGCCGCGCCGTCGACCGGGTCGCGCACTTCCATCTCGGCAACGGCGCGGTGGTCGAGCGGCTGAACTGGCTCGCCGACACCAGCGCCAACGGACTAAAACAGTCCTACGCCATGATGGTGAACTACCGCTACAAGCTCGCTGACGTCGACGCCAACCACGAGGCCTATGCCTCGGGCAGGATCGTCGCCAGCCGCGAAGTGCGGGCGCTGGCGAAGGGATAGGACTTCGCTACTTGTTCAGATACTCGAGCTTCAGCCCGGGCCGCGGCCATTCGAAGCTCACCAGCTTGCCGGTCATGGACAGCGTGGCGAAGGCGGTGCGCAGATCCTTGCCGCCGAAGCAGACATTGGTGACCATCGGATCGGGCAGCTTGTATTGCACGACCGCCTTGCCGTCGGGCGAGATGTCGCTGACTGCGCCGGTGATCAGCGTGGCGACGCAGATATGGCCCGCCGAATCGACGGCCAGCGAATCAAACATCTGATAGCCGCCGAGGCCCGCGATCACCCGGCCCTTCTCGCCGCGATAGGGACCGTTGGCGTCCTTGATGACGCCGGGCGCGGAAAGCTCGAAGGCCCAGCAGCGCGCGGTCGGCGTCTCGACCACGTAGAGGGCCTTGCCGTCGGGCGAGAGGCCGCAGCCGTTGGGCCGCTCCAGCGGGAAGACCTTCTCCTCGATCTTCGAGCCGTCGGCCCGGGCGTAGTAGACGGCGCCGCGATCGTTGTCGCGCTCGCGCGTCTTGCCGAGATCGGTGAACCAGAAGCCGCCGGCATCGTCGAACACCAGGTCGTTGGGACCGTTCAGCTTGCGCCCGTTGCAGGAATCGTAGAGCGTCTCGAACTTGCCGCTCTCGGGGTCGACCACCTGGATCGAGCCGCCCTTGTAGTCGGCCGACACCGTGCCGGGAAACAGCCGTCCGTCGGGCCGCTCGATCCAGTTGAAGCCGCCGTTGTTGGTCACATAGATCTTGCCCTTGGGCCCCATGGCGGCGCCGTTCGGCCCGCCACCCAGCTTGGCGATGACGTGCTGCTTGCCGTCGGGCATGACCCGGGTCAGCGTCTGGCGTGCGATCTCGACCAGGATCACCGACCCGTCGGGCATGGCGACCGGGCCTTCCGGGAATTTCAGGCCCGTGGTGATCTCCCTGTGCGGCGTCGTCATGGTCGTTTCTCCCCTACTTGCCCCTGAAGGCGGGCTGGCGCTTGGCGAGGAAGGCCGCGACGCCTTCCTTGAAATCCTCGCTGCGGCCCAGCTCACGCTGGAAATCGCGCTCGACGTCGAGCTGCTGTCCGAGGTCGTTGCCGCTCGCGC
>JABCYT010000697.1 GCA_013290035.1 Alphaproteobacteria bacterium | reverse complement strand
GGGCGTTCGAGGCCGACGGCTTCTCGCCGGCCGAGGTCAAGGAAATCGTCAAGGCCGCGCGCCAGCGCCTGCTGCGCGTGCCCGACGTCACCAAGGCCGACCTGCTGGGCCTGCAGGACGAGAAGATCTACATCGAGTTCAGCCATACGCGGCTCGCCATGCTGGGCGTGCCGGTCGACCAGATCCTCGAGGTCGTGCGCCGGCAGAACGCCATCGTGGCGACCGGCACGGTCGAGACCAAGGGCGAGCGCGTCACGGTCCGCGTCGACGGCGCCCCGGTGACCGCCCAGGAGCTGGCGGCGCTGCCGTTCAGCGCCAACGGCCGCACCCTCACTCTGTCCGACGTCGCCGAGATCAAGCGCGGCTACCAGGATCCGCAGCAGATCTCCATGCGTTTCAAGGGCAAGCCGGTGATCGGGCTGGGCGTTGTCATGGCGCCCGGCGGCAACGTGCAGACCCTGGGCAAGGCGCTCGAAGGGGCGATGGCCGAGGTCGAAGCGGGCCTGCCGGTCGGCATCACCGTGCACCGCGTCGCCAACCAGCCCGAGGTCGTGGAGAAATCGTTCGAGGAATTCATCTCCTCGCTGTTCGAGGCGCTCGCCATCGTGCTGGTCGTGTCGTTCATCAGCCTGGGCGTGCGGACCGGCGTCATCGTGGCGCTCTCGGTGCCGCTGGTGCTGGCCATCACCTTCGTCGGCATGATGCTGCTCGGCATCGACTTCCAGCGGATCTCGCTCGGCGCGCTGATCATCGCGCTCGGCCTGCTGGTCGACGACGCCATCATCGCCGTCGAGATGATGATGGTGAAGCTCGAGCAGGGCGCCAGCCGGCTCGAGGCCGCCACCTACGCCTACACCTCGACCGCCTTCCCGATGCTGACCGGCACGCTGGTCACCGCGATCGGCTTCGTGCCGGTGGGCTTCGCCCGCTCGAGCGCCGGCGAATACACCAACTCGATCTTCTGGGTGGTCGGCCTCTCGCTGATCATCTCGTGGTTCGTGGCCGTGCTGTTCACGCCGTGGATGGGCTACCACCTGCTGCCGCAGCCCAAGGCGCACCATGCCGATCCCTATGACGGCCGGCTTTACCGGATGTTCCGCCGGCTGGTCGTGTGGTGCGTGAGCTGGCGCAAGACCACGATCGCCATCACCGCGCTTGCCTTCGTGGCGTCGATGGGCGCCTTCACCCTGGTGCAGAAGCAGTTCTTCCCGACCGCCAACCGGCCCGAGCTGATCGTCGACATGAAGCTGGCGCAGGGCGCCTCGTGGAAGGCGACCGATATCGAAGTGCGCAAGCTCGAGAAGTGGCTGGGCGCGAATCCCGACGTCGCCTTCTACACCGCCTATGTCGGCGCCGGCAGCCCGCGCTTCTACCTGCCGACCGTACCCGAGCTCACCAACGCCAACTTCGGCCAGGTCATCGTCATGACCAAGGACCTGGCCGCGCGCGAGCGGGTGTTCGCCGAACTCGATAAGCTGTTCGCCGGCGACTTCGAAGCCGTGCGCGCCCGCGTGCAGCGGCTGCAGAACGGCCCGCCGGTCGCCTATCCGGTGATGTTCCGCGTGCTGGGCGAGGAGCCGCAGCAGGTCCGCGCCGTGGCCGAACAGGTGCGGCAGGTCTTCAAGGCCGATCCGGCGACGCGCGACGTCAACTTCGACTGGAACGAGCTCGCCAAGACGGTGCGGCTCGAGATCGACCAGAACAAGGCGCGCGCGCTCGGCGTCGATTCGCAGATTCTCGCCAACACGCTGCAGACCCTGCTGTCGGGCGTGACCGTGACCCAGTACCGCGAGGGCACCGAATCGATCGACGTGGTGGCCCGCGCCGTGGCACCCGAGCGGCTGAGCGTCGAGGGGCTGGAGGCGATCAACCTGCGCACCGGCAACGGCGGCGTGGTGTCGCTCGCCCAGCTCGCCAAGCTCCACTTCGAGCTCGAGGAGCCGATCCTGTGGCGACGCAACAAGGAGCTGCTGATGACGGTGCGCGCCGGCGTGATCGATGGCGTGCAGGGCCCCGACGTCGCCGCACGCATCGACAAAGCGCTGGCGCCGCTCCGCGCCGAGCTGCCGCCCGGCTATCGCATCGAGGTCGGCGGCGACAAGGAGGAGAGCGCCAAGAGCCAGGGTTCGATCTTCAAGATGATGCCGGTGATGGCCTTCCTGATGATCATGTTCCTGATGATCCAGCTGAAGAGCTTCTCCAAGCTCGCGCTGGTCGTGCTGACGGCGCCGCTCGGCCTGATCGGCGTGTCGTTGTTCCTGCTGGCGTTCAACCAGCCCTTCGGCTTCGTCTCGCTGCTGGGCGTGATCGCGCTCGCCGGCATGATCATGCGCAATTCGGTGATCCTGGTGGACCAGATCGACCAGGACATCGCCGCCGGCCACAGCAAGTGGGACGCCGTGATCGACGCCACGGTGCGCCGTGCCCGGCCCATCCTGCTCACGGCCGGCACCGCCATCTTTGCCATGATCCCGCTGTCGCGCAGCGTGTTCTGGGGGCCGATGGCGGTTGCGCTGATGGGCGGCCTGCTGGTCGCGACCGCCCTCACGCTGCTATTCCTGCCGGCGCTCTATGCGGCGTGGTTCCGGGTCAAGCGGCCGGCGGAGAAGCCCGCTCTGGTCGAGACGGCGACGCACCCGCCGCTGGCCATCGCAGCGGAGTAAAATGCCGGGGGCCGCCACTCCGGTGGCGCGTCTTCTCTTGAGCATGATCGCGCCACTGGAGTGGCGCGCGCCCAGCTATGAAATGCGGCCTTCGACCGTGTGGACGTCGCTCACGCGGCTGGCACTGACCTCGAGGATGATCTCGATGCCGCGCACCATGTCGTCCAGTGCCATCGACGGCGCGCCGCCCAGGCGGGCCGCCTGTTCCGGCACGTATGGGATGTGCAGGAAGCCGCCGCGCA
>JABCYT010000696.1 GCA_013290035.1 Alphaproteobacteria bacterium | reverse complement strand
AGCGCCACCATCGAGAAGGAACCGGAGAAGGCGCAGGCCTTCACCAACGCGGTTTGGCGCGCCATGCAATGGATCAAGGCGAACAGCCCCGACAAGATCCAGGACACGATCGAGCGCTTCGTCGGCTCGACCTCGCGCGAAGCCAACCTTCTGGAGATCGGCGAGCTCAAGGACGTCGCCGATTGGAACGGCCTGATCACCGCGGACTCCTATGCCCGCGGCGAGAAGGTCTGGCTGGGCGAGCTCACCGGGATCAAGCAGCCGCTCAAGCTCGAGGATGCCGTCGCCGACCAGTTCCTCAAGGCGGCGCATGCCAAATACCCACCCGCCTGAAGCGTCTCTTCGCTGCCGCATCGACATCGCCGGTCTCCGCAAAAGCTTCCTCGCCGAGGGCCGCGAGGTGGTGGCGGTCGACGACGCCTCCTTCCGCATCCATGACGGCGAGTTCGTGGCGCTGCTCGGCCCTTCGGGCTGCGGCAAGAGCACCATCCTCAACATGGTGGCGACGCTGATCACGCCCAACGGCGGCGCCATCCGGGTCGACGGCGAGCCCGTTGTCCCCGGCCGGCCGGTGCGCCATGTCGGCTACGTGTTCCAGAAGGACACGCTGTTTCCCTGGCGCACGGTCGAGGGCAACATCGGCTACGCGCTGGAGCTTGCCGGCGTGCCGGCCGGCGAGCGCCGCACGCGGGTCGACGAGGCGATCCATCTGGCCGGGCTCGACGGCTTCGCCCGCTTCTATCCATCGTCGCTCAGCGGCGGCATGCGCCAGCGCGTCTCGCTGATGCGCACCCTGATCGCCCAGCCGGAAATCCTGCTGATGGACGAGCCGTTCGGCGCGCTCGATACCCACACCAAGCTCGACATGCATTCGGTGCTGCTCGATCTCTGGGAGCGCGGCCGCCAGACCGTGCTGTTCGTGACCCACGATCTCGGCGAGGCGCTCACGCTCGCCGACCGCATCATCCTGCTGTCCGCCCGGCCGGGCCGGGTGAAGCAGGATTTCAAGGTCGATTTCGCGCGCCCGCGCGATGCCGTGGCGCTGCGCGAGACACCGCAATACGCCGAGCTGTTCTCGCGCATCTGGCACTCGCTGGGCGAGGAATTCGCCAAAGGCCGCAGTGTATGAGACGGCTCTCGACACTCGTCTGGCAGGTCGCCATCGGGCTGGCGGCGCTCGCGATCTGGCAATGGGGCTGGGAGCTGCACGACAGGGTGCCCTGGCTGGTGCCGGACCTGCTCGATCCCTACTTCGTCTCGAAACCCTCCGACATCTACCAGCAATTCCTGCGCATGAGCTGCCTGGTCTCGTCCGACGGCCAGTGGACGTGGGGCGAATCGGGCGCCTTCGCGCGCTGCATCGGCAAATCCGAGAACAATCTCTGGATCGCCACCTACTTCACCCTGAAGAACACGCTGTGGGGCTTCGCCATCGGTGTGAGCTCGGGCTTCGCGCTCGGCCTGCTGCTTGGCCGCTCGGACCGGCTGAGCGAGATCTTCTATCCCTACATCACCGCCTTCAACTCGGTGCCGCGCATCGCGCTCGCGCCCATCATCATCCTGGCGTTCGGCATCGGCGATGCCTCCAAGATCGTGACGGCCTGGCTGGTCGTGGTCTTCCTGGTGTTCTTCAACACCTTCGAGGGCGCGCGCTCGGTCGACCGCGACCACATCAACGCCGCCCGCCTGCTGGGCGCCGGCGAATGGCAGGTGACGCGCAGCGTGATCGTGCCCTCGACCATGGCCTGGCTGTTCGCCTCGCTGACGCCCGCGGTCTCGTTCTCGCTGATCGGCGTGATCGTGGGCGAGTTCATCGGCGCCGAACACGGCATCGGCCGCATGATCATCGAGTCCGAGGCGCGCGGCGAGGCCGCCGGCATGATGGTGGCGGTGTTCGTGCTGATGATCGTGGGCGTGATCCTGGCCTCGATCGTGCGGCGGGTGCAGGCCTACCTCTTGCGCTGGCGCCCGGGGCAAACCGCGGCAGCGACCTGACGACGCTGCCGGCCGCCTGCGATGGCGCAGCAGGGCATGCCGTGGCATGACTTTGGCCCAATCACGCGGACAACGGCGGGGGCAAGGGAGGATTACCATGCGCTGGCTGGCAAGACTCGGTCTGTTGATCGGAGCCGCAATCCTGGGGGCGGCGCCCGTCGCGAGGCAGGTCTGGGCGCAATCCTGGCCGACCAAGCCGGTGAAGATCGTCGTGCCGTTCGGGCCCGGCGGCCCGGCCGACGTCTATGCCCGGATCCTGGGCCAGGAACTGACCGAGGCGCTGAAGCAGCAGTTCATCATCGACAACCGCGCCGGCGCGGGTGCGGTGATCGGCACCGACATCGTCGCCAAGGCCCCGCCTGACGGCTACACGCTGCTGATGATGTCGAACACCCACACCACCAACGAAACGCTGCTCGACAACAAGCCCTATGTGCTGATGCGCGACCTCATAGCGGTGGCGCCGGTCAATTCGTCCGACCTGGTGATGGTGGTGCATCCCTCGGTGAAGGCCAGGACGCTGCAGGAATTCATCGCGCTCGCCAAGGCCGACCCGGGCAAGCTCACTTACGCCTCGTCGGGGCCCGGCACGCCCTATCACATGGCCGGCGAGCTGTTCAAAGCCATGAGCGGCACCGACATCCTGCACGTGCCGCACAAGGGCAGCGCCGAGGCGCGCAACGACGTGATGGGTGGCCACGTGCAGATGATGTTCGACGCCGTCACCGCGATGAAGGGCAATATCGATGCGGGTCAGGTCCGGGCGCTCGCGACCACGGGCGAGAAGCGCTCGGCCGTGCTGCCCGACGTGCCGACGGTGAGCGAGGCCGGCGTGCCGGGCTACGAGGCCACGATCTGGCTCGGCATCATGGCGCCCAAGGGCACGCCCCCGGAAATCGTCGACCGGTTGAAC
>JABCYT010000695.1 GCA_013290035.1 Alphaproteobacteria bacterium | reverse complement strand
CTGGCCGCGCCCAATTCGGGGCTCCTCAACCAGCTGTGGCGCGCGCTCACCGGCATGCCGGCCGACGAGGCGCTTCTCGACATCTACAATCTGCCCGGCCTGATCTTCGTTATCACCTGCTACACCTTTCCCTATGTCTTCATCCTGGTGGCCAACGCGCTCGACCGCATGCCGGGCGAGCTCGAGGATGCGTCGTCCATGTTGGGTGCGAAGACCTGGCAGACCGCGCGCCGTATTACCGTGCCGCTTGCCCTGCCGACCTTGCTGGCCGGCGCGCTGATCGCCTTCCTGCAGGCGCTGAACCAGTTTGGCGTGCCCGCGATCCTGGCCATTCCCGCCGGCTTCCACACGCTCACCACCCGCATCTGGAGCCTGTTCCAGTTCCCGCCCAAGCCTGAGCTGGCCGCCGCCGCCTCGCTGCCGCTGCTGCTGCTCACCATTGTGCTGCTGCGCGGCCAGTCGCTGGCGCTCGGTCGCCGCGGTTACGCCGTGCTGGGCGGCAAGTATGGCCAGCCGCGGCTCGTGCGGTTGGGCTGGCTGCGCTGGCCGGCCGTGGCGCTGGCGCTACTGGTGCTCGCTTTGCCGCTCTTCCTGCCCTACGCCGCGCTGTTCAACTCGGCGTTTTCGCGTGTCGCCTCCAGGCTGGTGACCTTCGACACGATCACGCTGCACAACGTGCGCTTCACCTTCCTCGAGCTCAGCTCGACCATGCCGGCGCTCGAGAACACCTTCCTGCTGGCGACGGCTTCGGCCACGGTGGGGGCGCTGCTGTCGCTGCTGATCGCCTACATCGTGGCCCGCCGCGCCATTCCGGGGCACCGGCTGCTGGGCTTCCTCGCCACCGCGCCCATCGCCATCCCCGGCATCGTGCTGGGCGTCGGCCTGTTCCTCGCCTACACGCGCCCGCCGCTCACGCTCTACGGCACGCTGTGGATCCTGCTGATCGCCTTCGTCACCATCGAGCTGCCGGCCGCCTACCAGCAGCTCTCCTCGGCCTTCCACGCGGTGCATCCCGAACTCGAGGAGGCCGGCCGCATGCTGGGCGCCACGCGGCTGCGCACCCTGGCCGACATCACCGCGCCGCTGCTGCGCTCGGCGGTGATCGCGACCTGGTGCTTCGTCTTCGTCGCGGTGATCCGCGAGCTTTCCGCTGCGGTGATCCTGTTCACCTCGGAGACCAAGGTCCTGTCGGTGCTGATCTTCGATCTCAAGGAGAGCGGCGATGTCGGCGCCATCGCCGTGCTCAGCCTCGCCATGGTCGGCATCACCACGGTCGTGATCGTGATCGCCAACTGGGTCGGCGGCGGCCGCGACGCCGGTCGCCTGCACGCCCGCGCCGCGGGCTAGAGGATCGTCCCCTCGTCGATCGTCACTGGTCGCCGCAACAGGCTGGATCCACGCCGTGAGGTGCGCATCCGATCACGGCCGGCGGCATGGCGATCGCACCCTGCCGGCTCAGCATGATCCATCCCTGCGTCTCCTCGCGCGCCGGGAAGTTTTGCGACAGGTACACGCCGTATTCGAGCCGCGCCTGCTCCGTCCAGGCGTTGTAGGTCGAGAATTTCGGGATGAGGACGTGTTCGACCTGCGCGAATATCTCGCCCGCCGGCCGCACCGGCGCACCCGGGCCCGACCACAGATTATCGCCCTGAGCCGGCGGCCAGCCGAGCATGAAGGGGAAGGGATTCACCTGGTCGAGGACCACGACACCGCCACGGCAGTGCCGGCCGTCGCCCAGCAAGGCGGCCGCCTCGACGATCGTCTCGACATACTCGGCGGGTGAGAGCTCGAAGCGCGGCTGCTTGGCGCGCGACCAATTGAGCAGTGCGGGTCGCAAGCGGCCGTCGGCGAAGGCCGCGAGCAGGCCGCGGCGCTCGGCGGGTACGGCAAGACCCTTGAGCTGCGTGCGATCGACCACTTGCAGCGACTTTTCGCGGCCGGCGTGAGCGTGATAGCTCGCCAGGCTGAAAGCAGAGGTGCCAATCGCGAACAGCGGAAAGACCATCAGCATCGGCAGGACCGGCAGCGCTGGCCCAAAACGCTCGCGGATCTGGTCGTACAGCACGAAGGCGATGACGATGCCGACTGGCAGGCCATGCGACTGGTGGTTCTGCGACAGCACAAGGACGCCGATCGCTAGGATGCCGGCGATGGCAAGCGGCACGCGCAGAGGGGCGAGGCCGCGCGCCCACATCCAGACCGCGCCTACGAGGCCGGCGGCATAAGGGGCGTAGCCTTCGGCATTGGCGAAGAAGTTATTGAGGTGAAAGCTGAGGCTGTCGCGCACCGCGCCGGCAGCGGCCGCGTGCAGGATGTCGAGCAGGTAGGGATGGTTCCACGGCGCCACGGCGTTGGCGACCATCAGACCGCCGATCGCCAGCCAGACCGGCCGGCGGGCGCAGATGTGTGGCGAGACCAGGATGGCAAGGCCCACGAAGGCGAGTCCGCCCGCGAAGTAGGTCACTTTGAGATAGAAGAGCATGACCAGCAGCAGGCCGGCGTTGGCGATGTCGATCCAGTCGCCGGCGAGGTGGTCGCGCGGCGGCACGAACAGGATCAGCGCCAGGATGCTGAGCAGGCTCCAGCCGTAACGATTGTAAGACATGGCGAAGGAGTAGGCGTTCGGCTTGTCGCCGACATTGGCCGGCATCAGCACGAGCAGGGTGACCAAGATCACGAAGAGGGCGGCGGGAAAAACGGGCAGGCGGCGCATCGCCGCGACCGAAGACGAGGCAAAGACCACAGCGGTCACGATGGCGACGCCGACCAGGAAGGCGAAGGGAGTCGGCCCGACCCATTCGAAGCCGAGCAGGGTCAGCATGAAGTTGAGTTGGCCGACCGGTTCGTGGAAGTCGACATGGGCCACGTGGCCGTGCAGCAGCTGCCAGGCGCCGGAGAGATTGTAGAG
>JABCYT010000694.1 GCA_013290035.1 Alphaproteobacteria bacterium | reverse complement strand
CACGCCTTCGCGGTAGGCCGCCTGGCCATAGAGTCCTTGCGGCGGGTTGGTGTGGCTGTTGCGCACCTCGGGGCTCGGATCCCAGCCGCCGGCGTGGCGGATGCCGCGAAAGCGGCCGTTGCCGGCCGTGACATGGGCCTCCAGCACCGCGCGGGCGCGGGCGCCCAGCGTCATGTCGACATAGGACACGATGCCGGCGCAGGCGTGCGTCGGGCCGTAGAGGCCGCTGGCGCTCATGGCCGCCACGCCATTGGCGAACTCCGTCTCGCCCACCGGCTTCATCTCGGCCGGACCGTCGGCGCGATACATCGAGCGGCAGTCGATATAGACCGTCGCCGTGACGGTGTGGCCCGAGCCGGTGTCGGCCAGCAACTCGTCCAGCAGGTAACGATGGTTGGCGTGGTTCCACAGATGATGGTGCGGATCGACGATCGGCAGGTCCGGTTCGAGGATCGCCTCGCTGGCCTGCTTGGCCAGCCACGCCTCGTCGGGCACGAAGGCGCGCCGCGGCCGCTCGACGGTGGGTGCGTTCGCCATGGCTTTTTCTCCCCTGATATTTCAGCCCAGCCGCGGTTGATGAAACCGGTAGGGCGGATAGTCCCTGGCGATGTCGGAGACGACTTCGATGACCGCCGGCGCCTCGCTGGCCAGGGCCTCCTTGAGCGCGCCGCGCAGCCCGTCGGCGGTCTCGACCCGCCAGGCGCCGACGCCGAAGGCGCGGGCATAGTCCTGGAAATCGGGATTGTGCAGCAAGGCGCCGGAATGCCGTCCCTCGTAGAGGCGCTGCTGGTCGCGCAGCACGTTGCCGTAGGAGGCGTTGTTCACCACCACGGTGACCAGGTTGATGCCGAACTGCTGGGCCGTGGCGAGGTCGGAACCGCCGAACAGGAAGCCGCCGTCGCCGGTGACCGAGACCACGGGACGATCCGGGTTCGCCACCTTGACGCCGAGCGCCGTCGGGAAGCCGTAGCCCAAGGTGCCGGAGAAGCCGGACGAGACCAGCCGGCGCGGCTGATGGACGGGATAGCCGTACCAGATGATGTAGCCGAGCTGCGTCACCTCATCGACCACGATGCCGTCGTCGGGCAGCACGTCGCGCAGCACCTTCATGAAGGAGTATTGCGGATCGGCCTTCTCGATGGCCGCCAGCGCCGCCGCCTTGGCCGAGGCGATGGCGGTGCGGCGCGCGGGATCGTCCTTGCGCGCCACGGCGGCGGCCAGCGCGCGCGTGCCGTCGGCGGCATCGGCGGTGATCGCCACGTCGACGGGCTGCCGGCGATGCTCGGCCGGGTCGATGTCGATGCGCGCGATCTTGAGGCCGGCGGGGGCGGGCGCCCAGCGGGCGATCGGCACGTCGAGGCGCGTGCCGATGCCGATCAGCAGGTCGGTCTTGTCCCACAGCTCGAAGCCGCCCAGCGTGTTCAGCGACAGCGGATGGCGGGAATCGACCACGCCCTTGCCCATGCGGAACGACACGACGGGCGCGCCGATCTTCTCGGCCAGGGCCAGGATCTCAGGCCCGGCCTCGACCGCGCCGCCGCCCACCCAGATCATCGGCGCCCGGGCGCCGTCGACCAGCTTGGCGAGTGCGGCGATCTTCTCTGGATCGGGCAGCGGATTGGCGCGCTTGCCGAGCGGTTCGATCGGCGTCACATCGGCGCTGGCCGGAAACATGTCCCACGGCATCTCGACGGCGACCGGGCCGGGGCGGCCGGACGTCATCGCCTGGAAGGCGCGCGCCATCACCTGCGGCGCTTCGGTGGGATGCTCGATGCGCTCGGCGAACTTCAGCAGCGTCTTCAAGGTGGCGAGCTGGTCCGGCATCTCGTGCAGCTGGCCGCGCCCGCGGCCGATCATGGCGCTCGGCACCTGACCGGTGATGCACATCACCGGCGCGTTGACGCCCCACGCGGTGGTGAGCGCGCCCATCGTGTTCATCACGCCGGGGCCCGGCACCACCGTGAAGGCCGACGGCTTGCCGGTCGACTGCGCATAGCCCAGCGCCATGTAGGCCGTGGTCTGCTCGTGCCGGGCGTTGATCACCTGCAGCCGGTTGGCGTTGCGCGCAAAGGCGTCGAACAAGCCGTACATCTGCACGCCCGGCAAGCCGAAGATCGTATCGATCCCGTGGCGCAACAGAGAATCGACAATGGCGTCGCCGCCGGTCATGCGAGGCATCGGGTGATCCTGTTTCCTGTCGTTGCCGCCGATCTTGCCACGGCCGGCCGGTCGGCGATCCTTTCCCGACAGGGACGCCCCTCGCACGTCGAAATTGACAGCGACGCCGAGCCATGCGGATGGCGTTCGGGTACGTTGCGCCGGCAGAAGCGGCACATCCGAGGGGGAAGGGGTTGCATGACATCAGCCGGGAGCCGGCGCCGTTTCGAGATCGGCGTCGATATCGGTGGCACTTTTACCGATATCGTGTGCCGCGAGTCGGGCGGCGGCATGCATGTCCTCAAGGTGCCGACGAGCCGGGGCGACCCCAGTGCAGCCGTCATCCAGTCCATCGCCGAGCTCCGCGAGCGATGGGGCGTCGGGGCGGCCGAGGTCGGGCGCTTTGCGCACGGCACGACCGTCGCCACCAACGCCGTGCTGGAGCGCAAGGGCGCCCGCATCGGCCTGCTCACGACCGCAGGGTTTCGTGACGTGCTGGAGATCGGACGGCAATTGAGGACTGAGGTCTACCGCCTCATCCTCGAGCCCGAAGCGCCGGTCTTTCTGGCGCCACGCCGTTATCGCCGGGAGATTGCCGAGCGCATCGACGCGAATGGCGTGGTCCTGATGCCGATCGACGAGACGGCCGTCGTCAACATAGCCGACGAGCTGGTGAAAGAGGGCGTCGAGGCGATCGCGATCTCCTTCCTGTTCTCGTTCCGCAATCCGGCCCATGAACGTCGCGCGGCGGAGCTCATCC
>JABCYT010000693.1 GCA_013290035.1 Alphaproteobacteria bacterium | reverse complement strand
CGGCGCGGCACAGCTCGACCGCTTGACGGACGATCCCCAAACGCCCGCGATCATCCGGGCCACCGCGCTCGAGCTGCTGCGCGGCTATGGTGAAGCCGTTTTCCCGCAGGCCATTCGGTCGCTGGACGATGCCGATCCCGCCGTGCGCCGTTCAGCCGTCGCCGCTTTGGAAGGCATGCGGCCCGGCACTCGGCTGGCTCAGCTTGGCCCGTTATTGACCGATCCCGTCCGCGCAGTTCGCATCGAGGCCGCACGCGTGCTGGCGTCCGTGCCGGCGGGCGAGTTCGATGCCGACAAGCGCGCCAGGTTTGAGGCGGCGATCGCCGAGTATGTCGCCGCGCAACAGGTTTCCCTCGACATGCCCGGTGCGCACCTCAACCTGGCAGTCGTTGCCGAGAGCCAGGGCCACGTCGCCGAGGCCGAGCAGGAGTATCTTGCGGCACTGAAACTCGATCCGGATTTCACGCCCGGACGGCTGAACCTGGCGCGCTTCTACAGCGTGAGGGGACGCCCGGGCGATGCCGAGCATGTCCTGCGAGATGGCCTGACGCGTGTAGCAGCCCAAGGCGAGCTGCATTACTCGCTGGGGCTGTTGCTGGCGGAGCAGAATCGCCTGGCTGAAGCGGCCGCCGAGCTGAACGAAGCTTCGCGGCTGCTGCCGGACCGACCGCGCGTCCACTACAATCACGGGCTTGCTCTTCAACGCCTGGGCCGACGCTCTGAAGCGGAAGTGGCCTTGTTGAAGGCGCAGTCGTTGGCACCGTCCGACCGCGCAGTCATCTATGCTTTAGCGATATTCTATGCCCAGGACCGCCGCTGGTTCCTGGCCGTGCCCTGGGCCGAAAAGTTGGTGGCTCTCGACCCGGCCGACCCGCAGGCGCAGCAGTTCTTGGCGCAACTACGCGCCGGGGCTCAGCGAGACACGGGACGCTAGAAGGCCACTGCCGCAGGGGGAACCCGAGCATCCGTGGCCCTCTGCCCGCAACCGCATCCCCTCAGGCGCCGGGCGAATGCCGGCGCAACTCGTCGACGAGCACGCGGGCATTCTCGGAATAGTCGACCGGGACGATGACCAGCTGGACGCCGCCTTCCTGAAACGCCGCCTCCAGGGTCGGCGCCAGACCGTCGGCGGTTTCGACGCGGCGGCCGTTCGCGTTGTGGGCGCGCGCAAAGGCGACGAAGTCCGGATTGTCGAACGTCATGCCGAAATCGGGGAAATGATCGACCGCCTGTTTCCAGCGGATCATGCCGTAGGCCTTGTCCTCGAAGATCAAGACGACGAGGTTGAGCTTGAGGCGGACCGCGGTCTCCAGCTCCTGGGCGTTCATCATGAACCCGCCGTCGCCGCACACCGCGAGTACGCGCCGGTCGGGATGCAGCATTGCCGCCATCATCGCCGACGGCAGGCCGGCGCCCATGGTCGCCAGCGCGTTGTCGAGCAGCAGCGTGTTCGCCACCCGGGTGCGATAGTTGCGGGCGAACCAGATCTTGTACATGCCATTGTCCAGGCAGGCGATGCCGTCTTCCGGCATCACCTGCCGCACGTCGTGCACGATGCGCTGCGGCGTCAGCGGGAAACGGCTCTCTTCCGCCCGATCGGTCAGATGGGCGAGGATTTCCTCACGAAGCGGCAGCAGGGCGGCGGCGTTGGCAAGGCGGCCTTCCAGCCGATCGGCCAGCAACCTGAGGCTGGGCCCGACGTCGCCGACCAGTTCGGCATGCGGGAAGAACACCTCTTCCACCGAAGCTGGCAGGTAACCGACATGCAGGACCGTGGGCCCGTGCGGACCCATCAAGAAGGGGGGCTTTTCCACCGTGTCATGGCCGATGGCGATGATCAGGTCGGCGCGGTCGATGGCGTCATGGACATAGTCGCGCTCGGACAGGGCGGCGGTGCCCATGTAGAGCCCGGCGCCGCCTGAGACCGCGCCCTTGCCCATCTGGGTGTTGAAGAACGGGATCTGCAGCCGTCCGACGAAATCCGACAAGGCGTCCGACAGGCGCGGGCGACTGGCGGCCGCGCCGAGCATGACGAGCGGCCGCCGGGCCTTGAGGATGAGCTCAGCCGCGCGATCGAGCGCGGCGGGATGGGCGACGGGGTATTCGATCGGGTGAGGCGGAATGAGCGGGATGTCCTCCCAGTCCTCGTGTGCAATATCCTCGGGCAGCTCCAGATGCACGGGCCCTGGCCGTTCCTGCTGCGCCAGCCGGAAAGCCTCGCGCACGAGGGAGGGGATGCTCGCCGGGCTTACGATCTGGCGCGCCATCTTGGTCAAGGGCGTCATTGTCGAAACGATGTCGACGACCTGGAACCGCGCCTGCTTGCGGCTGAGGATGCCCTTCTGGCCCGTGATCATGACCATCGGCATCGCGCCGAGCAGAGCGTAGGCAGCGCCCGTCGTCAGATTGAGCGCGCCCGGACCGAGCGTCGAGAGGCAAACGCCGGCCTCACCGGTCAGCCGGCCATGGGTCGCGGCCATGAAGGCCGCCGCCTGTTCATGGCGTGTCACCACCAACCTGATCGCCGAGCGGCGCAGCGCTTCGACGACATCGAGATTTTCTTCTCCCGGAACCCCGAATATCTGCTTTACGCCTTCGTTTTCCAGCGCCGCTACGAGCAGTCCAGCCCCGTTCATGGCTACGCTCCCTTCATGGAAACCTTGATGGCGAGTTCAGGCTGTCAGCCAGAAGAAGCCTGTCCCTTCTCTATTGGGGCGGATAGGTGTCAAGCGCATTAAGATCTGTCGATTGGTCGGGCGCTGATGTCGGTCGCAGGGTCCGAGCTTCTCTTCGGGATCGGCGTCGAGGACGCCGCGGCGCGGACTGAATGGCGCACCCTTGCTCTGGATAAGCGATTTCGCGACTAAGCTGGTTCGATCAACCCACGCTGCCATCACCTTTGCGGCGCAGCACGATGCCGG
>JABCYT010000692.1 GCA_013290035.1 Alphaproteobacteria bacterium | reverse complement strand
GACCTCGATCGGTGACATGGGCCCGATGGGCCGCATCCTGGTGCGCGGCGAGGCCGGCCACGACATCATTCCCGAGCTCTATCCCGCGGCGGGCGAGCCCGTCATCGACAAGCCCGGCAAGGGCGCTTTCCACGCCACCGACCTCCATTCGATCCTGCAGCATCGCGGCATCACCCAGCTCGTCGTCACCGGCGTCACCACCGAAGTGTGCGTCAACACCACGGTCCGCGAGGCCAACGACCGCGGCTACGACTGCTTCGTGCCCGAGGATTGCGTGGGCTCCTACTTCCCCGAGTTCCAGGACATGGGCCTGAAAATGATCAAGGCGCAGGGCGGCATTTTCGGCTGGGTGGGAACCTCGGCCGATATCGTCGCGGCGATCGGCAAGGGCTGAGCGCGGCACTGCACGAGACTGCATAGAGCCAGAGGAGAGCGACATGACTGTCACGACCGCGGACTTCAAGCCAAAGCTTTGGGTTCCAGGCGACTGGAATGCGTTCTTCGGCTTCGGCACCAACATCCTGGTCAACATGCTGGTGCTCACCGGCCTGCTGCGCTTCGTGCTCAAGATGCCGGACGAGCTGGTGTTCGGCCGCATCCTGCCGGCTACCGGGCTGATGTTGTGCCTGAGCACGGTGTACTACGCCTGGCTCGCCTACCGCCTGGCCAAGGAGACTGGCCGCAGCGACGTTTGCGCTTTGCCGTCCGGCATCAGCGTGCCGCACATGTTTGTGGTCGTGTTCGTCATCATGCTGCCGATCCTGATCACCACCAAGGATCCGGTGCAGGCCTGGGAAGCCGGCCTCACCTGGGTGTTCGTGCAGAGCTTCGTGCTGATGGGCGGCGGCTTCATCGCGCCCTTCATCCGCAAGATCACGCCGCGCGCGGCGCTGCTGGGCTCGCTGGCCGGCATCTCGATCACCTTCATCTCGATGCGGCCGGGCGCGCAGATGGTGATGACGCCGGTCATCGGCCTGGTCTGCTTCGCCGTCATCCTGGTCGATTGGTTCGGCGGCGTGCGCTACTTCAAGGGCGTGCCGGGCGGGCTGGTGGCGATCATCGTCGGCGCCGTCATCGCCTGGGGCTCGACCTTGTTCGGCTTCAACTATGGCGGCCTGACCGCCGACGGGCTGAAGGCAGCCCTGTCGAGCTTCGGCTTCTCCTATCCCATGCCGGCGGTCGGCCACGTCTTCGGCGGCTTCCAGTTCATCGGCGTCATCCTGGTGACGGCGATTCCCTTCGGCATCTACGACCTCGTCGAGGCGATGGACAATGTCGAGAGCGCCGCCGCCGCGGGCGATTCGTTTCCGACGACCCGCGTGCTGACCGCCGACGGCGTGGTCAGCCTGATCGGCTGCCTGATGGGCAACCCGTTCATCAACGCCGTCTATATCGGCCATCCCGGCTGGAAGGCGATGGGCGGCCGCATCGGCTACTCGGCGGCCACCGGCGTGCTGGTGATCGTGCTGGCGTGGTTCGGCGTCATCGCGCTGATGATGGCGCTGATCCCGGTCGTCGCGATCCTGCCCATCCTGCTCTATATCGGCATGCTGATCGGCTCGCAGGCGTTCCAGGAGACGCCGATGCGCCATGCGCCGGCGATCGTGCTGGCGCTGGTGCCGCAGATCGCGGCCTGGGGCAAGTTGCAGATCGACAGCGCGCTCGGCGCCGCCGGCACCTCGGCCGCGGCCGTGGGCTTCGACAAGCTCGACCAGACCGGCGTGCTCTACCAGGGCCTGGAGATCCTGGGCGGCGGCGCCACCCTTGCCGGCATCATCCTGGCCGCGATCACGGTGTTCATCATCGAGCGCGACTTCATAAAAGCGGCGGCCTTCGCCGGCGCGGGCGCCGTGTTCACCTTCTTCGGCCTGATCCATGCCGAGGCGCTGGGCATCGGCCGCACGCCGTCGATGGTGATCAGCTATCTCGGCATTTCGGTGATCCTGCTGGCCTGCGCCAAGTACGCCGGCCTGGCTCCCCTGCCGGGCGAAGCGTCGCGCATGCACGGCCACGGCGATCCTGCCGCCAAACCGGCCGAGTGAGGAGGTAGCGCTTCTGTCGATGAGGGGGATGGTGCCCGCTGCTGGACTCGAACCAGCACGGCCCTCTCGGGCCTCGGGATTTTAAGTCCGTCGTGTCGCGTTGGGAGTCCAGTAGATTCAACGTTTTACTGAGGTCGTCGGACACCGGATCGGCCTGATTTTCGGACACGCGGAGCCGGGGATCGGACACGAAATAATCGAGCCTGGCTCCTCGCCCGGCAAGGGCGACCCGGGTAAGAAGGATCTTAGCTCCTGGGAGCCTTGCACATAAGCCCGATTTCGCGCTCGATTTTTGTGCAGAAGCAGGTCTGTCGGAAACTAAAGCTTCGGCCGACTTGCTTCTTTATTTCGACCGGCTGTTGACCGTGCGAATTCATCCGTATAGGTGGTCTGTTGCTCGAAGGTCATTCGAGCCGTCGTGCCCTCAGGGGTGAAGGGAGGTCGATTCCTCCGCGACGGTACCGCGATTGAAGGAGCAACCGATGTTAGGTGTAGTTGAAAGCGTTAGTACCGGCATTGTTGCGGGTCGCAACAATGAGGCCCGTCGCAGGCTCGAGCGTCTCGACGCCGACGCGGCCAAGCTCGTAAGTGAGATTCATCGGAACGAGTCCTCGTTGAAGTCGGCAACCGCCAACCTAATCGTGGCCGGCGTGCAGATGGCCGCAATCATGGAAGCGGACTATGACGCGTGGGACAAGTTCGCCGAGCCGTTCGGTGTCCGCGTCAAGGGTCGGGATCACGAATACCGGATGATCGCCGGAGTGCTGTTCCGCAAGCGCGACGGACAGCCAACGACGGTACGGTCGCAGATATCCCGATGCGGAGCAGCGATCTACGTCGCCTGTCAATTGTACAGGAAGGTGACCGACCTCGCCGAGTT
>JABCYT010000691.1 GCA_013290035.1 Alphaproteobacteria bacterium | reverse complement strand
GGCGAGCGACGGCACGCCCTCTTCGCTGCCGCCCTTGGCCACGCCCACCACCCAGGTGCCGTTCTGGTAGGCGCCGGCTTGCATGGAGAGCTGGTTGTGGAACCACGAATGCTCGTCGTGGTCGGGTGACGGCGCGTTATGCAGCGGCGTGTTATAGCCCAGCAGCACCATCTCGACATTCTGCAGGCCCATGACCCGGTAGGTCTCGGGCCAACGCCGGTCGTTGCAGATGCACATGCCCATGTTGCCGCCGAAGGCCTTGAACACCGGGAAGCCGAGATTGCCGACCTCGAAGTAGCGCTTCTCGAGATGCTGGAACGGCCGCTCGGGCTCGTGCTCGGCATGGCCCGGCAAGTGGACCTTGCGGTATTTGCCGACGATCGTGCCGTCGCGCTCGACCAGGATCGAGGTGTTGAAGTGCCTGATGCTGCCGTTCTCGTGGACGAGCTCCGCGTAACCCAGGCAAAAACCCATGGCCAGCCGCCTGGCCTCGTTGAACAAAGGCGCCGTCTCGTTGGACGGCATCTCGCGCTCGAAGAACGAATCGATCTCCGCCTGGTCGATCATCCACCAGCGGGGAAAGAACGTCGTGAGCGTGAGCTCGGGAAACACCACCAGCTCGCAACCCATGCGTTTGGCTTCGCGCAGATGGGCTATCAGCCGTTCAACGACATCGCGGCGCGCATGGCTGCGCTGGATGGGGCCCATCTGCGCGGCGCCGACGGTAAGAAAACGCGTCATCATCACCTTCCGCGGCGATTATTGCTGCTGGCGACGCTTGCTCCAAGCGCTAAGGGCCGGCGCGCTTTACATCGTTGGTGAACTCGGCGGAGCAGAAGGCGCCGCCCTGAAAGAGGTCGCCGACGGCATCGGAGCCGATTTTTGCTTGCTCCGCCTCGGCATGCGCGCGGTGATCCTCGGCTTTGCCGGTCGGCCGATAGCCGAGCTGGCGGGCGCGCGAATTGTCCCACCAGGACGCCGCGTTGTCCGACGCGCCGTAGACGATCTCGAAGCGGATATCGGGGTGTTCCAGTCCGATGCGGATCAATTGCACGATGTCTTGCGGAGAGATCCAGATCGACAGTCGGCGCACATCGAGCGGACGCGGTCCGACATTGCCGATCCTGAGGCAGGTCACGACCATGCCGTGCTTGTCGGAATAGAGCGCGCCCAGCGCTTCGCCGAACGCCTTGCTGACGCCGTAGCGGCTGTCGGGGCGCACCGTGAGGTCGGTGCCGATCTTGCGCCGGCGCGGATAGAAGCCGACGGCGTGATTGGACGAGGCGAACACAACGCGCTTGACGCCGGCCTGCCGGGCCGCCTCGAAGAGGTTGTAGCAGCCGATGACGTTGGCCTGCAGGATCGCATCCCATGGCCCTTCTACGGAGTAGCCGCCGAGATGGATGACGCTGTCCGCTCCCTTCACGACCGCGGCGACCTCGTCGGGCTTGGTGAGGTCGGCGGCGACGAAGGTCTCGCCCGGCAGCAGGTTCTTGGGCTCCACCCTGTCGCTCAGCACGAGGCCGGGATAGAGCGGCGCCAACAGCGGACGGATCATGGTGCCGATGCCACCCGACGCACCGGTGAACACGATTCGGCGTGAGGCGTCCTTAATGTCGGCCATTCGGTTTCCTCCTGACAGGTTGCGATCGCGAGCGGGCGCCCAAGCTATCCCTCGGCAAGTTCCAGCGATAGGCTCCCCGCATGCCCAGGCACATTCGCCGCGCTCGTCCCGATGAACGCCAACGCATCACCGAGATCCGCTTTGCCGTGCAGGAGAACCGGTTGAGCGATCCGAGCCTGGTGACCGACGAGGATTACGCCTGGTTCGAGGAACATCCGGGCATCTGGGTCTGGGAAGAAGATGGGCAAATCGTGGGCTTCTCCGCCGGCGACACGCGCGACGGCACGATCTGGGCGCTCTTTGTCGATCCGGCCTGCGAGCGTCGCGGCATCGGCCGCGCCCTGTTCGACGCTGCCTGCGATACGCTGCGCCGCGCCGGACATCGCACCGCCATGCTCACGACCGACCCCGGCACCCGCGCGGAGCGATTCTATCGAGCCGCCGGCTGGAAAGTCGTCGGCACCAGCACCAGGGGCGAACTGATCTTCCGCACGGCTCTCTGAGGTCAACATCATGCGGCTTCGGCAAGCTCGGCCATCAGGTTGAGCAGCACTTGCGCGCCGGCGGCGAGATCGGCCGCCTCGGTGTGTTCCTTGACGTTGTGGCTGAGTCCCGCGACCGAGGGCACGAAGATCATCGCTGTCGGACAGATGCGCTGCATCATCTGTGCATCGTGTCCCGCTCCCGAGGGCATCCGCCGCGTGCTGAGTTGCAGCGCCTTGGCGTGATGCTCCACGCGATCGACCAGAACAGCATCGAAGATCACCGGTTCGAAGCGGGCCAGCACCTTGGCCGCGACCTCGACCCGCTCGTGTCTCGCGACTTGGGCGATGTGGGCGGCGACGCGCGCCTCGGCTTGCTTCAGCCTGGCCTCGTCGGTGTTGCGCAGGTCGACGGTGAACACCGCCTGGTTGGGCACGACATTGATGAGGTTGGGCCGCAGCGACAGTGAGCCGACCGTCGCCACCTGATGGCCACCCATCTCCCAGGCGAGCTTGCGTGCGAAGACGTTGACGGACGCCGCCAGGTAACCCGCGTCGCGCCGCAGCCGCATCGGCGTGGTGCCGGCGTGATTGGAAACGCCGGTCACCCTGTACTCGGTCCACGAAATTCCCTGCACGCTTTCGACGACACCGATCTGCACTTTCTCTTCGTCGAGGATCGGCCCCTGCTCGATGTGCAGTTCGACAAAGGCGTGCGGCCGAAGCGCGCCGGGCCTGGCGGGCCCGAGATAGCCGATGCGGCGCAGCTCGTCGCCGACCGAGCGGCCGTCCTTGTCGGCCGCGGCATAGGCCTCGTTC
>JABCYT010000690.1 GCA_013290035.1 Alphaproteobacteria bacterium | reverse complement strand
TTGATGGCCGCGGCATCGAGACTGACGGCGTTGTCGAGCGCCAGCGGGCCGTCGAGCAGCGCGCCGGTGATCTGCCCGCGATCCGCCATCTTGCAGAGCGCGGCCGCCTCGACCGTCGACGGCACCTTGGGATTGACCTGCTCCATGGCGCTCAGGATGGCCACGCGCACGTCGGTGACGCCCATGGCGCGTGCGAGGTCGATCGCGTTCTGCACAATGTCGACCTTGTCCTCGAGCGTGGGGGCGATGTTCACGGCGGCATCGCTGATGATCAGCGCCTCGGGATGGCTGGGCACGTCCATGACGAAGCAGTGGCTGATGCGCCGCGCGGTGCGGATGCCGGCGTCGCGCGCCACCACGGCGCCCATCAGCTCGTCGGTGTGAAGGCTGCCCTTCATCAGGGCTTCGGCGCGGCCGGCCTTGACGAGCTCGACCGCCCTGTCGGCCGAGTCGTGGCTATGTTTGGAATCGACGATCTCGAAGGCGCCAATATCGAGGCCGGCGCGGCCGGCGACATCGCAGAGCCGCGCCGCCGGTCCGACCAGGATGGGCTTCAGCAGGCCAAGCCGCGCCGCCTCGACGGCACTCTCCAGGGAGACGGCGTCGCAGGGGTGCGCGACGGCCGTAGCCACCGCCGGCTGTTTGCCGGCGACCTCGATCAGGCGATCGTATTTGGCATGAGGCCGGACGCCGGCCGTGCTGGTCGCGTCAGGCATGAGCCACTTTCAGCGCCTGCGGCCCAGCCTCGACACCGAACAGCTCCTCGATGCGTCCCAGGCGTCGCAGGCCTTCCTCCGGCAAGGCGCCGCGCGCGCCGAGCACCTGCAGCAAGGCGTCGAGCGCGGCCCGGCGGGCTTGCTCGCTGTCGGGCAGCAGCCGGGGGATGGCGCGCACGGCGCGCTCCTCGTCGAGGCGGACGAGGAGATACTGCTCCTTCAGGCAGGCCTTCAGCTCGGCCATGCTCATGCGGTCGTTGACGGGCTGCATGGCGCGGATCGCCTGCAGCGCGGCGAAGCCGCGCTCGTCGACGCTGCGTTCGGGCATGCGCACATAGATCAGGGCGCGCAGCACGGCCTGCGGCAGGCCGCCGACCTCGAAGCGGTGCTCGAGCTCGACCCGCATCTTGGCCTCGTCGGCCTCGTGCACCAGCTCGCGGTCGATCCGGCGCTCGGTCGGCGCATGCTGGGTGCCCAGCCCGACCATGGCCTGCAGCAGCGGCGAGCCGTAGACACCGAGGAACATCGCCTCGGTCATGGCGTCGCGCGCCTGCTGATAGCTTTCCCACCAGGTCGTGATCCAGGTCGAGGCGACCTTCTCGAGCGAGAGCAGCGGATTGTCGGGGGCGACCGGCTGGCGCGTCTCGCGCACCGACTGGGCCAGGGCCTTGACCGGCTGCATCATCGGGTTCTTGTCGGAGAACATGGTGAAGCGCAGGCGGTTGGGATGCAGCTGGCGCATCATCTCGGCCGATTGCTCGGTCGTCATCGCCCGCACCGCCGGCTGGACGAGCGTGCGGTAGAGGCCGTGGTTGACCTCCGACAGGCGGGCGACCGCGGCGAAGCGCTGGTTGTCCTCGTCGCTGTTGGCGCCGAGCGCGCGGATATCGTCGAGGCTGCGCGCCTCCAGGCGGAAGAGATATTTGCCGTGGACGAGGTCGCGATGTTCGGTGGTCTTGTCGACCTCGTCGATCACCGCCTCGTAGAGGCCGGGCGGCATCAGGTCGATCATCTCCATGCAGGAGGCGAACTCGGCATGTTCCTTGGTCGCCACCTTGCCCGAGACGAAGATGCCGAGATGGCCGATCGTCTGGTGCAGCGTGTAGACGATGGTCTGGCCGTTGGCGACGATCTCGTCCTCGTGGCCGTAAAGGTCGGTGATCCAGCCCAGCGCCTGCTGCGGCGGCGTGATGTTGTCGCCCCACGAGCACAGCACGATGATCGGCGACTTGATGTTGCGCAGGTCGACGCGGATGCCGTCGGACGTGTGGATCTCGCCCGAGGTGAGCTTGTTGCCGACGAAGAGATTGTCGGCGATCCACTGCATCTCGCCGGCATTGAGCAGCACCGGGCTGCCCCACCAGGTCTCGAAATCGAGGAAGCGCGCGGCCTCGGTGTCGACCTTGGAATAGACGTTGTAGGCCTTGCCCCAGTAGGTGTTGGCCGGATTGAGCGATTCGAAGTTGGCCACCAGGTTGGCGCCGTCGAAGATGCCGTTGCCCATGTCGCCGGTGAGCGCGGTCAGCCAGGTGCCGCCCAGCGTGCCCCCGAGATAGCGCATCGGGTTGCGCCCGTGCACGCCCGCCCAGTAGGAGAGCGGCGAGCCCGCCAGCAGGATCGGACCGACGAGATCGGGCCGGATCGCCGCCATCATCATGACCTGCCAGCCGGCCTGGCAGTTGGCGACGATGACGGGCTTGCCGTCGGCCTCGGGATGGCGCGCCGCGACCTCGGCGACGAACGCCGCTTCGGCCGCGCACACATCCTCGATGGTCTGTCCGGGCATGGGCTGCGGGAAGAAGCCGATGAAGTAGCAGGGATGCCCGGCCGCCATGGCGACGCCGATCTCGCTGTCCTGCTTCATGCCGCCGATGCCGGGTCCATGGCCCGCGCGCGGGTCGACGACGATGAAGGGCGGCTTGGCCGGATCGACCGGCTTGTCGGCCGGCGAGACGATACGAACGAGCACGTAGTTCACCGGCTTGGGCAGGGTGCGGCCGTCGCGAATCGGTTCGAACGCGAAGCTCAGCACGTTCGGCGCATTCTGGGCGTTGTGCTCCAGGCTGGTGTTGCCGCGCTCACGCAGTGTATCGAGAGTGAGGATCGATCGCTGCCAGGCATCGATCCAGTATTCAGCGGCGAAGTTGAGATTCGGGCTGGCTGACATGTGCGCTCCTATCGGCGGAAGGGTTGACTAGCGATCGAGAGGCA
>JABCYT010000689.1 GCA_013290035.1 Alphaproteobacteria bacterium | reverse complement strand
TCGGTAACCTGACCTTCCGATGGTGCGCCGCGAAGCGTGCCAGCCATGTCCTCCCCCTCGCCCCCATCCGACGCCGATGCCCGCCGTCGCCAGCGATGGCTTTCGCTGCTGGCGAAGGCCCCGGCCGCGCGCCTGGAGAGCTTGTGGCAAGGCCTGGGCCTCATGCCGGCTTACAGCGTGTTGCGGCGCCCCGAGATCGGCCTGGTCATGGTGCAGGGGCGCATCTCGGGCAGCGGGGCGGCCTTCTGCGCCGGCGAGATGACCGCGACCCGCACCGCCGTCCGGCTGGACACCGGCGAGATCGGCATCGGTTATGTCGGCGGCCGCGCGCCGCGCCAGGCCGAGATCGCGGCGGTGATCGACGCGCTCGGCCAACGCAGCGAGTGGCGTGACGCCCTGGAGGCCCGGATCGTGGCGCCGCTCGCCGCCGAGGCCGAGGCGCGACGACGCCTGACGGCGGCCCGCGCCGCCGCCACCAAAGTCGATTTCTTCACCGTGGCGCGCGAGGCCGGGACATGACCCAACCGGTGACCGTCCTCGCCCCGGGCTTCGCCGATCCCAGCCACGACGCGCAGCGTCTGTTCCGCGCCGTGCTCGACGCCTTTGCCCATCCCGGCCGCATCACCAGCCTGCCGGATCCGCCCGCCGGCCCGGGCAC
Source organism: Alphaproteobacteria bacterium (assembly GCA_013290035.1). Classification (GTDB taxonomy): domain Bacteria; phylum Pseudomonadota; class Alphaproteobacteria; order Reyranellales; family Reyranellaceae; genus Reyranella. Next base: position 2,275 of record JABCYT010000689.1, on the reverse strand, counting down.
GATCGCGCCGGCGACAGCGGGCTACCTCCTGACCCTGGTCGATCGCGACACGCCCTTGTGGCTGGCGCCGGAATTCGACAGGCCGGAAGTGCGCGACTTCATCCGCTTCCATACCGGGGCGCCGATTGCGGCCGGGCGCGACGAGGCGGTCTTCGCCGTGCTGGCGCACGACACCGCCTCGCTCGACGGCTTCGCCATCGGCACCGATCCTTATCCCGACCGGTCGGCCACCCTGGTGATCGAGGTCCCGGTACTGGGGGCCGGCGCCACCCGGCGCTGGCGCGGACCTGGCATCGACGGCCAGGCGGCCGTCGCGGTGGGCGGGCTCGGCGCGGATTTCTGGCAGGCGTGGGCGGACAACCACGCGCTCTTTCCCTGCGGCGTCGACATCGTGTTTGCCGCCGGATCGCAGCTTTTGGCGCTGCCGCGCAGCATCGCCGTGGAGGGCTGACCATGTATGTCGCGGTCAAGGGCGGCGAGACGGCCATCGCCCATTCGCTCGATCTCATAGCGGACAAGCGCCGCGGCGATCGCGACGTGGCCGAGCTTTCGCTGGAGCAGATCGACCAGCAGCTCGGGCTGGCGGTCGATCGCGTGATGACCGAGGGCTCGTGCTACGACCGCGCGCTGGCAGCGCTCGCCATCAAGCAGGCGCGCGGCGATCTGGTTGAGGCGATCTTCCTGCTGCGCGCCTATCGCACCACCCTCCCGCGGTTCGGCGACAGCGTGCCGCTCGACACAACGTCGATGGTCGTGGAGCGGCGCATCTCGGGCACCTTCAAGGACATCCCGGGCGGCCAGGTGCTGGGCCCGACCTACGATTACACGCACCGGCTGCTCGACTTTTCGCTGGCCGCTTCAGGCGAGCGGCCGCACGCGCCGACCGCCCCGATCGACAGCGCCCACACCCTGCCGCGGGTCGGCGACATCCTGGAGCGCGACGGCCTGCTGGAACCACCTCCAAAAGGGCCGCCGCAAGGCGAGAAGTCGGACGATCTGACCCGCCAGCCGCTCACCCTGCCGGCCTCGCGGCCGCTCAGGCTGCAGAACCTGGCGCGCGGCGACGAGGGCTTCCTGCTGGCGCTGGGCTATTCGACCCAGCGCGGCTACGGCAACAACCATCCCTTCGTCGGCGAGATCCGCTTCGGCGGCGTGCCCGTCTGCTTCGTCCCCGAGGAGCTGGGCTTCGCCGTCGAGATCGCCGATATCGACGTCACCGAGTGCGACATGGTCAACCAGTTCGCGGGCTCACACGACGTGCCGCCGCAATTCACCCGCGGCTATGGCCTGGCCTTCGGCCATGCCGAGCGCAAGGCGATGGCCATGGCGCTGGTCGACCGCGCGCTGCGCGCCCAGGAGCTGTCGGAAAGTGCCGACTCGCCGGCGCAGGACGAGGAATTCGTGCTGGCGCATTCCGACAACGTCGAGGCGTCGGGGTTCGTGCAGCATCTCAAGCTGCCGCACTATGTCGACTTCCAGTCCGAGCTCGTGACGGTGCGCGCGCTACGCGCGGAGGTCGAGCAGCGCAACCGGCGCGCCGCGCTCGACCAGGCGGCGGAGTGAGCGATGCCTGACTCCAATATCCAGGAGGGGGCCTACAACTACGCCTATCTCGACGAGCAGACCAAGCGCATGATCCGCCGCGCCATCCTGAAGGCGATGGCGGTGCCGGGCTACCAGGTGCCGTTCGGCGGCCGCGAGATGCCGCTGCCTTACGGCTGGGGCACCGGCGGCATCCAGGTGACGGCGGCCATCATCGGCCAGGACGACACGCTGAAGGTGATCGACCAGGGCGCCGACGACACCACCAACGCCGTCTCCATCCGGCGCTTCTTCGCCAGGGTGGCCGACGTCGCCACCACGACCAGCACCGCGGAAGCCACCATCATCCAGACGCGCCATCGCGTGCCGGAGACGCCGCTGCGCGAGGGCCAGATCATGGTCTTCCAGGTGCCGATCCCCGAGCCGTTGCGCATGCTCGAGCCGCGCGAGACCGAGACGCGCACCCTGCACGCGCTCAGCGAGTACGGCGTCATGCAGGTCAGCCTCTACGAAAGCATCGCCCGCCACGGCCGCATCGCCAAGACCTACAACTACCCGGTGATGGTGAACGGGCGTTACATCATGAGTCCCTCGCCCATCCCCAAGTTCGACAATCCCAAGCTCGACCGCAGCCCGGCCCTGCAGCTCTACGGCGCGGGCCGCGAGAAGCGCATCTACGCCGTGCCGCCTTACACGCCGGTCAAGAGCCTCGACTTCGACGATCATCCGTTCG
>JABCYT010000688.1 GCA_013290035.1 Alphaproteobacteria bacterium | reverse complement strand
ACATGGTGTTCGTCACCGCCGGCATGGGCGGTGGCACCGGCACCGGTGCCGCACCGGTCATCGCTGCGGCGGCGCGCGAGCAGGGCATCCTCACCATCGGCGTCGTCACCAAGCCGTTCCACTTCGAGGGCCGTCGCCGCATGCAGTCGGCCGAGCAGGGCATCTTGGAGCTGGAGAAGGTGGTCGACACGCTGATCGTCATTCCCAACCAGAACCTGTTCAAGATCGCCAACGAGAAGACGACCTTCGCCGACGCCTTCAAGATGGCCGACGACGTGCTGCACATGGGCGTGCGCGGCGTCACCGACCTCATGGTCATGCCGGGCCTCATCAACCTCGACTTCGCTGACATCCGCACCGTGATGGGCGAGATGGGCAAGGCGATGATGGGTACCGGCGAGGCCGAGGGCCAGGATCGCAGCAGGGTCGCCGCCGAGAGCGCGATCTCCAACCCGCTGCTGGAAGATCATTCGATGAAGGGCGCCAAGGGCGTGCTCATCAACATCACCGGCGGCCTCGACATGACCCTGCACGAGGTCGATGAGGCGGCCAACCGAATCCGCGAGGAAGTCGACGCCGACGCCAACATCATCTTCGGCTCGACCTTCGACGCCACGATGCAGGGCCGCATGCGCGTGTCGGTGGTCGCCACCGGCATCGCCGCCATGGCCGCCCAGCAGCCGGCGCCGAACTACCTGTCGCTCGACATGAACCGGCCGATGCAGACCGGCCAGCCGGCGCTCAGCCGTCCGGCGGCACCGCCGGTCGGACGGGTCGCCATGCCGGCCGCTGCCATGGCGCCGCCGCCGGCGCCGATGGCCGCCGTGCCCGTCGCGGCTCCGATTGCCGCCGTCGCTCCGCCGCCGGCGCCGCCGATGATGGCGCCAGCGCCCACACCCGCACCGATCGCGGCCGTGGCCCCGACGGCGCCCGCGCCGGCGCCGATCGCTGCACCGGTCATGGCGACGGCGCCCGAGCCGGCGGCCGAAGCACCGATTGCCGCGCAGGTCATGATGGTGGCGCCGGTCGAGGCACCGGCCGCGCCGGCACCGGCGCCCGCGGCGCCGCCCGCTCCGATGGCCGCAACACCCGCAGCGGCTCCGATCGCTGCGTCGCAGCGGCCGCTGGTCGACGAAAATGACTGGCGCGTGAGTCGTCCCAAGGTTCCGGTGCGGACCAGCGAGCCTGTTGCGCGGCCGGTTGCCGCGCGACCGGCTGCCGAGAGCCGATCGCCGAACCTGTTCCAGCGCATCACCGGCGCTTTCGCGGCCCCCAAGCCCGCGACGCCGCCGATCGCTCCGCCGGTGGCCCCGGCCGAGCCGCCGGCTGCGCGTTCGGCGGCGGAAAATGTCGTCGCCGTCGCGCCCAAGGCGACCGCGCGTCCGGCGCCGGCGCAGGCCTCGATCAATCTCGACGTCACCGAGCGGGCCAAGCCCACGCGGGACGACGACGACCTGCAAATTCCTGCGTTTCTGCGTCGTCAAGCCAACTGATGCAGGTTCTGGCGTTATCCACGCATCTTTGAGGGGCCGCACGGCCCCTCTTTTTTTCGCCTCGGCATGATATAACGCGCCGGCACAAGAATTTGACGGATGGGTATGTCGAAAGCGGTTTCAGGTAAGGCTCACGGCGCGATCGCCGGGTTGGCGCTCGCTCTGGCGTCGCTCGGGCTTGGCGGCTGCAGCTCGTCGTCGGACGACGACAAGAACTACGTCGAGCAGCCTGTCGAGGTCCTCTACAACCGCGCGCTCGATGATCTCGGCCAGCAGGAATACAAGGCCGCCGCCAAGGGCTTCGAGGAAGTCGACCGCCAGCACCCTTACTCGGTATGGGCGACCAAGGCCGAGATCATGGCCGCCTTCGCCTACTACCAGTCGAACAAGTACGATGAGGCCATCATCGCGCTCGACCGCTTCATCCAGCTTCATCCCGGGCACAAGGACATTCCCTACGCCTACTACCTGAAGGCGATTTGCTACTACGAGCAGATCTCCGACATCGGCCGCGACCAGCGCATCACCCAGCAGGCGCTCGACGCCCTGGCCGAAGTCGTCAAGCGCTTCCCCGAATCGCCGTATGCCCGCGACTCGCGTCTCAAGGTCGAACTCGCCATCGACCATCTCGCCGGCAAGGAGATGGCGGTCGGCCGCTACTACCAAGCGAACCAGCAGTATATCGGGGCGATCAACCGCTATCGCGTCGTGATCGAGCGCTACCAGACGACCACGCACGTGCCGGAGGCGCTGCATCGCCTGGTCGAGAGCTACCTCTCGCTCGGCGTGAAAAGCGAGGCGCAGGAAGCTGCGGCGGTGCTGGGCTACAACTTCCCGGGCAGCGACTGGTATCAGGACAGCTACTACCTGATGACCGGCGAAGGCGGCCCCGCGCCGAGCGACGAGAAGCGCGGCTGGTTCTTCGGCCTCTTCTGACCGGGCCTGCATGCTCGTCTCGCTCTCGATCCGTGACTTCGTCCTGATCGAGAAGCTCGACTTGAATTTTTCGCGGAGTGCCGCCGGCGCGGCCGCGGGCGGACTGGGTGCGCTCACCGGCGAGACCGGCGCCGGCAAGTCGATCCTGATCGACGCCCTCGGCCTTGCGCTGGGGGCCCGCGCCGAATCGGGCGCGGTGCGGCGGGGCGCCGCCCAGGCATCGGTGGCGGCCTCGTTCGACCTGGCCAAGGACCATCCCGCCCGCACCATGCTGGCCGAGCAGGCGCTCGACGACGAGGACGTGCTTACCCTGCGCCGCCTGGTCGGCGTCGACGGGCGCGGCCGCGCCTTCGTCAACGACCAGGCGGTGTCGGTGGCACTGCTGCGCCGGCTGGGCGACACGCTGGTCGAGATCCAGGGCCAGATGGAACAGCACGGCCTCTTGGATATGGCGACCCATCGCGCTTCTCTCGATGCCTTCGCCGGGTTGGAGAAGCAGGGCGAA
>JABCYT010000687.1 GCA_013290035.1 Alphaproteobacteria bacterium | reverse complement strand
CAGCAGGCGGATATTCGACAGGATCTCTTCGACGTTCCGCTGCAGCAGGACGACGATGGGAATGCCCAGCCGTTCCATGGGATCGATCAGCTGGTTGGCCGCCTGGCGCGACGGCGTCACCACGACAAGGTCGGGCTTCTGCGCCACCACCTCGTCGACCGAGAAGCCCAGACGCCCGCCGACCAGCGGCTTGCCCAGCACCTCCGGCGGATAGCGCGTAAAGGCCTCGATGCCGACAATCCGGTCGGCAAGGCCCAGGGCGGCCAGCATTTCGACATTGGAAGCGAAGATCGCCACGATGCGCCGCGGCGGCGCCGGCACGGTCACGTTGCGGTCGAAGGCATCGTGCACCGTGACAGGAGCGGCGGCAGCCGGCTGCAGCGCGACAGCGAGCGCCAGGATCGCCCAAAGCGGAGCGCGCAGCATCAGAAGCGAGCCTGGAAGCCAATCACGAGTTCGCGACCGGGCATGGAATTGCCGCACGAGCCGTTCTGCGCCGCCAGATTGGCGCCGCAGGGGTTTTGATCGAGGGCGATGAAGATCGGACTCTGGTTGACGTCCAGGATGTTGTTGACCATGCCGAACAGCTTGATGCCCCGATACACCTCGATCTCGGAGCGCATGTTCCAGACCCAGAAGGCGCTCTTTTGGTAGACGGTGACGTTGCGCACCTGGCCGGGAAAGTACACTGGCGAGAGCGCCTCCTCGGTGTTGTACCACATCGGCCCGCGCAGGATGCCGGTGAGCTGCACGTTCCACGGCATCCGGACGTCGGCCAGCTGACCGAAGCGCGTGCCGATATTTGTCCCGTACTGATTAACGCGAATCGCCTGGCTGGTGTTGAAGCCCTGCGCGGCTGCGCCGAAGTCGGTCATGGTGAAGTTGTAGTAGCCGTTGCCGAAGACAGTCCATTGCCAGGAAGGCGCAGCGTTGAGCTTGAGGGTGCGGATGACGTCGGCCTCGGCCTGAAACTCCAGACCCTGCATCCACAGGTCGCCTTGCGAGTTCTGGTTCTGCTGGACGACCACGCCGCCGACCGACGAGAGCGTCACGGTCTGGATGCGATTGTGGATCACGTTCTGGAAGAGGGCGAGGTCGAGGCGGCCGGCGCCCCAGGTGAAGGTGCTGCCGACCTCGAGCTGCTGGCTGGTTTCCGGCTGCAGGCTGGAATTGCCGAAGATCGTGGTGCCGATCGGCGTGACTGTGAAGTTGGCACCGAGTTCAGTGGCCGTCGGCGCACGAAAGCCGCTCGAGGCCCCGAATCGCATGTTCAGCCAGTCGGTGGCTTGGTATGTGGCGCCCGCCGAATAGGTCGTTGCCTGGTAGTTGAGGTTGCCGGGGACCAGCGTCGGGGCGTTGGGAGTGGCGAGCAGGCCCTGCCTGCCGAATGTCTGACGAACGCCGCCGCGCACGGTCACTCGATCGTCGAACAGCTGCTGAGTGTCCTCGGCATAGAATCCCCAGAAACTGTCCAGCTCGTTGTTGTCCTGCGGCGAAAGCTGGGTGACGGCGGTGCCGCCGGCGCGAAAGCGCGTGGAGCTCAGGTAAGTCTGCTCCCAGTCGATGCCGACGAGCAGCTCGTTGCTCGGGATGACGTTGAAGCGCGGCTGCATGCGGAAGCCCGCGATGTTGAGCTGGCGGCGGTTTTCGTCGATCGTGGTCCGCGAGGCGAGCGCATTCAGGTTGCTCAACGGCGAGGGATTGCTGAGATCGTCGACGTCATAGACGTAGTAGCCCTGGAACATGAAATGAGCGCGATCGCTGGGCGTCTTGCCGTGCCAGGTGAAGTCGATCGAATCGTTGTAGCGATTGTCGTTGGCGAAGATGTTGGCGCTCGAGCCGCGAAAGCCGGTGCCATAGACGCCGTCGGATCGCGCGGTCACGTCGATGCGATTGTTCGGGTCGATCTGCCAGCCGAACGCGCCGGTGCCGCCGTAGCGGTTCCAGGCCGTGTTCAACTCGACCTGTCCGCCACCCACCTGATAGTTGTCCTGCCGGGCGCCGTTACCGCCGGCGTACCAGTCGTAGGTGCCGGTGTTGCCGGCGTTCTGTAGCTTGCCTTCGAGGTAGTTCCACGAGCCGCCGGCGCCCTCGATGAAGGTCCCAGGCTCGGCGGTGCGCCCGGTCTTCAGGATGATGTTGATCACGCCGCCCATGTTCTGGCTGCCATAGACGACGGAGGCAGGGCCGCGGACGATCTCGACGCGCTCGACGTCGGCGATCGACAGCTTGGAGATGTTGGCGGTGCCGGCACGATGGCTGTTGATCAGGATCAGCACTTCGCTCTTGAAATCGCGGCCCTGGCCTTCGGTGGCACCGCCGCGGATGTTGATCGAGGTCTGGCCGGCGGTCCACTGGGACATGAAGCCGACGGAGTTTTCCGCCAGCAGCTCGGTGACGGACTTGGCGTTGGAGTGAGCGATGCGGTCCTGGTTGATCACCTGCACGGTGCCGGCGATCTTGGAGACCTCCTCGGGATAACCAGTCGCCGTAACGACGACCTCCGGCATGAAGGCCGGCTTCTCAGGCGGTGCCGGCGGTGGTTTCGGCTGCGCTGGCAGCGGCGACGGTTGCGGCGGTTGTTGCGCGACGGCAGGCGAGAGCCAGGCGAGGCCTGAAAGCAGCGCGATGGCGGCCGCGCCTCGAATGCGTGGATTGTTCATCGGCTCCCCCAAACAAGAACGGCTGATTTCCTGGCAATGTCGAGGCGCGCGCCGGCGGCGTCGGGCCTGGCCTGGACGACGAGATGGCGCTTGAGGTCGGCGCGGCGCGGGTCGCGCGCGGCCCAGCCAAGGCGATCGGCGAGATAAAAGGCGAGTTCGTCGAGATCGGGCACGATTGCCGAGAACGTCCAGTCGGCGAACACGATGTGATGAGGTCGTGAAGACGGCGCGAGCCCTTGCATCACGATGTCGATGCCGGGAGTTCGTCTTCGCG
>JABCYT010000686.1 GCA_013290035.1 Alphaproteobacteria bacterium | reverse complement strand
CCTCGACGTCGGGATGGGCGCGCGACACCTCGCTGGCTTTCTTGGCGAGCGCGAAGCCCGGCATGATGTAGGGCACCAGCGCCGCGCGCTTGCCGAATACGTCGCGCGCCAGCGCTTCGCCGTCGGGCTGGTCGGTCAGCGACAGCACGGCGTTGGAATGCGTGTGGTCGATGAACTTGTGCGGCAGGAAGGCGTGGAGCAGCGTCTCGACCGACGGGTTGGGCGCCTTGCTGTCCAGAAGGTTGCAGCGCTGGACGTTGACCATGTCCTCGTCGGAGAGCGCCTGCAGGCCGAGCAGGCTGCCGAGCGGCGCGAGGCGCACCGCGGGCAGGCCCGGCGCCTCGATCGTGCCCATGTCCCAGCCGCTGCCTTTTACGCACAGCACCTCGACCGGCTCGCCGGTGATGTCGGCCATCCGCGTCTTCACCGAGGTGTTGCCGCCGCCATGCAGCACCAGCCTGGGCTCGCCGCCCAGCAGGCGCGTCGTGTAGACGCGCAGCGCCAGGTCCGGACCGATGCCCTTGGCGGCGTGGTGAGCGATCGCCGCTTTGGCGTCGTCGTTGGACCACAGGTTCTGCATCACTGACTGCCTTTCAACTCGACGATGGTCTTCGCCATGACCGCTTCCTGGTCCCAGGGAAACAGGATCCAGGTGTCCTGACTCACTTCGGTGATGTAGCTGTCGACCGTCGGTCGGCCGGCGGGCTTGGCGTAGACGGTGGCGAAATGCGCCTCGGGCAGCCTGGCGCGCACGGCGCGTGCGGTGACGCCGGTATCGACCAGGTCGTCGACGATCAGCCAGCCGTTGCCCTTGTCCTGCTCGGCCGCGCTGCCTTTCAGAAGCTCGACCTTGGCGCCGCGTTCCATGCGGTCGTAGGTCGAGCAGCACACCGTGTCGATCAGGCGCAGGTCGAGCTCGCGGGCGATGATGGCGGCGGGGACCAGCCCGCCGCGCGTGATCGCGACCAGCCCCTTGAACGGCCCGAGGTCGGCCAGGCGCCACGCCAGCGCGCGCGCATCGCGGTGCAGCTCGGTCCACGAGACGGGAAACATCTTGTTGTAGCCGGCACTGCCCGCCATGCGGTCTTCTCCTCGGCCCTTCGGATAGCACCCGTTGCGCCGACCGGAAAGCGGCAGCTATGGTGCCCGGCCTTAAGAGGGACCTGAATGAACTTTGTGATGCCGGATCTGTCGACGGCGGCGTTTTGGGCAGCGCTTTGGAAGATCATCATCGCCAACGTGATCCTGTCCGGCGACAACGCCGTCGTGATCGCGCTCGCCGCCCACGGTTTGCCGGAGAAGCAGCGCCGGCCGGCGATCCTGATCGGCAGCCTGGGCGCCATCGTCATGCTCATCATCTTCTGCGGCATCGTCAATTTCCTGATGACCATCCCCTACCTCAAGCTGGTCGGCGGCGCGCTGCTGCTGTGGATCGGCATCAAGCTGATGACGGAAGAGGAGGAGGAGGCCGAAGGCAAGATCAAGGCGCACGGCAGCCTGCTGGCCGCGGTCGGCACCATCACCGTCGCCAACACCGTGATGAGCCTGGACAACGCCATCGCCATGGCGGCGGCGGCGCACGGCGACATGACCCTGATCGTCTTCGGTCTCGTGCTCAGCGTGCCGGTCATCATGCTGGGCGCCACCCTGATCGCCAGCGTGCTCGACCGCTACCCCTGGGTCGCCCTGGTCGGCGCCGGCCTGATCGGCTGGATCGCCGGCGACGTGATCGCGGGCGACGGACGCTTCGACGAACTGGGCCCCGGCGGCAAGCTGGTCGAGGTCGTCCGGCCGGGTTCGACGGCGGCGTGGCTCGACGCCACGATCCCGCACGCCGAAGTGGTCTTTCCCGCGCTGGGCGCCGCCGTGGTTCTCATTGTCGGTCTCTATCTGGTGCGCCGCCGGGCGGCGAAGGCGCCGGCCGACTGATCGGAGAGTGTCGCCGCCGCGAGGTTGTTGACGTCCCGCGGAAAGCGTAAAACCGCGCCGCCGCGACGATCCAGCGGCGACGGAGGTTGTTTGGCCGACGAGATGTGGCGACCTCAGGCGCTCGCGCCCTATGCCACCTTGCCGTGGGCGAGCCGCGGCCGGCTGCATCGCGAATCCGAATCGCCGACGCGCAGCCCGTTCCAGCGCGACCGCGATCGCATCATCCACTCGACGGCGTTCCGGCGGCTGAAGCACAAGACGCAGGTCTTCGTCTATCACGAGGGCGACCACTACCGCACGCGGCTCACCCACTCGCTGGAGGTGGCGCAGATCGCCCGTACGATCTGCCGCACGCTACGCCTCGACGAGGATCTCGGCGAGGCCGTGGCGCTCGCCCACGACCTCGGCCACACGCCGTTCGGCCATGCCGGCGAGGAGGCGCTGCACGCCGCGATGCAGCCCTATGGCGGCTTCGACCACAACGCTCAGACCTTACGCATCCTCACCAAGCTCGAGGAGCGCTATGCCGAGTTCAACGGCCTCAACCTCACCTGGGAGACGCTCGAGGGCGCGGTCAAGCACAACGGCCCGCTGCTCAAGGATGGCCGCACGCTCGGCCAGCTGCCGGCCGCCATCGTCGAATATTGCCAGGACCACGATCTCGAACTCGGCGGCTACGCCGGACCGGAGGCGCAGATCGCCGCCCTGAGCGACGACATCGCCTACAACAACCACGATATCGACGACGGCCTGCGCGCCGGCCTGTTCGAGGTCGCCGACCTGATGGAGCTGCCGCTGGTCGGCGAGATGTTCTCGATCGTGACGCAGAAGTATCCCGGCATCGGTCATGCGCGGCTGATCCACGAGGCGGTGCGCCGCGTCATCAACGCCATGGTCGAGGACGTGCTGGGCGAGACGCGACGGCGGCTGGAGCAAGCGGCCGCGACGTCGGTCGCCGATATCCGCGCGCTCGGCCAGCCGGTGGTGACCTTCTCGCCGCACATGGCG
>JABCYT010000685.1 GCA_013290035.1 Alphaproteobacteria bacterium | reverse complement strand
CGGTGCTGGTGGCGCACCAACCCACGGACGGCTATTTCCCGGCGGAGGCGCACATCATCGAGCGGCTGGGTCCCCACGACATCGTCGATCTCAAGTTCGGCGCGCAGCTCTTTCGCTCACGCACCGCCAGCGGCTACGTCAGGAAGGCGGGGGACGCGGTATGGGCTCGCCTCGACGAAAAGCAGACCCACTTCTTCGACCGCCGCACCGGCGAATCGCTGCAGATCAGGCTGTAAGCAGCCATGGCCCAGGTCGAGCTGCGCAACATCCACAAGAAGTTCCGCCGCCACACGGCGCTCGACGACCTCAGCCTGGACGTCGGAGACGGCGAGTTCTTTGTCCTGCTGGGCCCCACCGGCGCCGGCAAGACCACGACCTTGCGACTGATCGCGGGGCTCGACGCGCCGGACTCGGGCTCCATCCTGATCGCCGGCGAGGATGTCGGGCAATGGAGCGCGGCGGAGCGCGACGTGGCGCTCGTGTTCCAGTACTACTCACTCTATCCGCACTACACGGTGCGGCAGAACCTGGAGTTTCCGCTCAAGTCCAGGCATCGCCGCATCGCCGCCGCGGAAGTGGCGGCCCGTGTGGCCCGCGCGGCACAGACCTTGCGCATCGAGCACCTGCTGGAGCGCAAGACCGACCGGCTTTCCGGCGGCGAGATGCAGCGCGTCTCCCTCGGCCGCGCGATCGTGCGGCAGCCGCGGGTTTTCCTCATGGACGAGCCGCTGTCCAACCTCGACGCCAAGTTGCGCGAGATCCTGCGCGCCGAGCTCAAGGATCTGCAGATGAAGTTCCGCGCCACCTTCCTCTACGTCACCCACGATCAGGTCGAGGCCATGAGCATGGGCGACAGGATCGGCGTGCTGAATGGCGGCCGGCTCGTCCAGATCGGCACCCCGCACGAGATCTACAACAGTCCGCGCGATACTTTCGTGGCGACCTTTGTCGGCTCGCCGGCCATGAACCTGCTGTCCGGCGCCTTTCGCGACGGCAAGGTGACGGTGGCGGCCGGCAAGCTCGAGATAGCGGTGCCGGCCGAAGTCGCAAGCCGGCTGCCGCCCGGGCTCGACCGCCTGACGCTCGGCGTGCGCGCCGAGGACATCGTGGTGGGGCCGGGCGGGGGGCTTGAAGGCCGGGTCTACGGGGTAGAGAATCACGGCGTGGAGAAGATCGTCACCCTCAAGGTGGATGAGCACTCCTTGAAGGCGACGGTGCCGGCGCACGTGGCGATCGAGGTCGACAGCGCGATCGCGTTTGCCATCGATCCGGCAAAGCTGAAATTTTTCGCAACGCAGACCGGGGTCAACCTGGTTCCGATGAAGGAGGAGACAAACCATGGCTAAAGTCCTGTTCAGGAATGTCACCGTGCTCGACTGCACCGGTGCGCCGCCGTTCACCGGCCAGGTGCTGGTGGAAGGCAACCGCATCAAGGCCGTTGCCCCGCAGGGCACGCCGCTTGCCTCCGACGGAGCCCATGTGGTGGACGGCGGCGGCGCCACGTTGATGCCGGGGCTGGTCGAGGCGCACTCGCACCTGACCTTCCTCGACACCGCGGACCTCGAAAGCCTGGGCTTCGTGCCGCCCGAGGAGCACACGCTGCGCACGGCCAAGAACGCCAGGAAACTCCTGGAGCAGGGGTTCACCGCGTGCAACAGCGCGGCGTCGGCCAAGGCGCGCCTCGATGTCGTGATCCGCAACGCCATCGATGCCGGCGACATTCCGGGACCGCGCACGCGGGCGGCCAGTCCCGAGCTGGCGACGACGGCCGGGCTGGGCGATGTGCGCCTGCGCCACATGCATCGGGAAACCTTCGCCATCGTCTGCGACGGCCCCGAGGAGTTCCGCAAGACCGCGCGCGAGATGGTCCGCGAGGGCGTCGATACGCTCAAGATCAACCCGTCGGGCGACGAGTTCGTGCCGCACAGCCGGGCCCACCAGACGGTGATGACGGAGGCGGAGATCGAGGCGGTATGCGAAGTCGGACGGATGCATGACAAACGCGTGGCGGCCCACGCGCGCAGCGCCGAGTCGGTGAAGCTCAGCCTCAAGCACGGCGTCGATGTCATCTATCATGCCACGCTCGTCGACGACGAGGCCTGCGCCCAGCTCGAGGCCGCCAAGGACCGTGTGTTCGTCGCGCCCACGCTCGGCATCAGCTACACGACGCTGAACGAAGCCGCCAAGTGGGGCATCACCACCGAGGTGGCGGAAAGCCTGGGTATGCGGCGGGAACTGGAAATCGCCATCGGCAACATGAAGGAACTGAAGAAGCGCGGGGTCCGCGTCCTGCCGGGCGGCGACTATGGCTTCGCCTGGAACCCCAACGGAACCAACGCCCGCGACATCGAGCATTTCGTCAACCTGCTGGGTTTCTCGCCGATGGATGCGATCCTGTCGGCCACCAAGCTGGGCGGCGAGATCATGATGATGGGCAAGGAACTCGGCCAGATCAGGCCCGGCTTCCTCGCCGACATCCTGTTGGTCGACGGCAATCCGCTGGCCAACGTGAAGATCCTGCAGGATGCGGACAAGCTGCTCGCCATCATGAAGGATGGCCAGTTTCACAAGCAGCCCGACATTGCAGGAGCGGCACAGCGCCAGGTCGCTTGAACCGGCGGGAGCACGTCCGGACAAGGCAGACTCATGTCTCGCCGGAGCGCGGACCTCAGCGGGTCGGGGGTTACCCCGGCCGCGTCCGCTCCTGTCATCGTATCGACGATGAAGATGCGGGCCTGGAGGTCCGCGCTCCGGCGCCGAGCTGGCGCGAAAGTTCTGCGTGCTGGGCGCTAGCAACGAAGATCTGGCCAAATGCTTCGCGGTTTCTTCGTGAACGATGTGGTCGTGTTCTAGGCCGGGAAAGGCACACGTTCGGCCTCAGACCAGCGTCGTTTCGACGGCGATGTTCCCGTGCGTTGCTCGCGAATAGGGACACACCTGATGG
>JABCYT010000684.1 GCA_013290035.1 Alphaproteobacteria bacterium | reverse complement strand
TTCACCGACAGGATCGTGGCGATCTGCGGCACCTGGTATGCCGGCGAGATCAAGAAATCGGTGTTCACCATCCTGAACTACCTGCTGCCCGACCGGAACGTGCTGCCCATGCACGCCTCGGCCAATGTCGGGCCGAAGGGCGACGTGGCGATTTTCTTCGGCCTGAGCGGCACCGGGAAGACCACGTTGTCGGCCGACCCGTCGCGCACCCTGCTGGGCGACGACGAGCACGGCTGGGGCGAGAGCAGCCTCTTCAACTTCGAGGGCGGCTGTTATGCCAAGGTGATCAAGCTCAGTCGCGAAGCCGAGCCCGAGATCTACGCCACCACCGAGCGCTTCGGCACGGTGCTGGAGAATGTCGTGATCGATCCGGCGACCGGCGGCCTCGACCTCGATGACGGCCGCTATACCGAGAACACGCGCGCCTGCTATCCGCTCGAATTCATTCCCAATGCTTCGGCGTCGGGCATCGCCGACACGCCTCAGAACATCGTCATGTTGACGGCCGACGCCTTCGGCGTGCTGCCGCCGATCTCCCAGCTCAGCCCCGAGCAGGCGATGTATCACTTCCTGTCGGGCTACACCTCGCGCGTGGCCGGCACCGAGAAAGGCGTGACCGAGCCGCAGGCCACCTTCTCGACCTGCTTCGGCGCGCCGTTCATGCCGCGCCATCCGACGGTCTATGCCAAGATGCTGGGCGAGAAGATGGCGCGCCAGCACGTGAAATGCTGGCTGGTCAATACCGGTTGGTCGGGCGGCGGCTTCGGCGTCGGCGAGCGCATGTCGATCCGCCACACCCGCGCCATGGTGCGCGCCGCGCTCGACGGCAGGCTGGCCTCGATTGCAAGTTCGACCGATCCGCATTTCGGCATGCAGGTGCCCAGCGCCTGTCCGGACGTGCCCGGCGACGTGCTGAATCCGAAGAACACCTGGAAGGACAAGAAGGCCTACGACAGCGCCGCGCGCGACGTCGTCAGCCGCTTCGAGGCCAACTTCAAGCAGTTCGAGGGCCACGTCGACGGCAAGGTCTGCCAGGCCGGGATCCGCGCCGCCGCCTGATTCACGCCGTCGTCGACACCGGAATGTGACGACCGACCGCTGCGAGGGACCTTTCGCGTCGGGTTGGCGCACGTCATATGATGTCCTGGCTTGAGTACAATTCCTGACACCCCCACCGTCGTCGCGGCTCCGCCGCGGCGACCCTTTCGCGTGCCGCTGATCGCGGCGCTGGCGCTGGCCTTCGTTTCACTCGCGCTGATCTCGGGCATCGCCTACATCGTCGTGCTGGCCGACGCCAGCCCCATCGCCGAACGGCTGCTGGTCGACCGCGCTGCGCGTGTCGTCGATGCGCAGGTTGCCCTGGTCAGAAGCCGGCTCGATCCGGTCTCCGAACATCTCGAGCTGATCGCGGCTCTCGCCGCGCATGGCCGGCTCGATATCAGCTCGCCCGTCGATATGCGCGAAGCGCTATGGGTGATGATGACCAAGGTGTCGGCGATCTCGAGCGCCTCCTTCGCCACCTTCGACCTGAAATTGGACCGGGTCATCCGTTATCCCGACGGCAAGGTCACCCGCGATACCATCTCCCTCGTCGACGTGCCGCGCGGCCTCGAGCAATTTCGCCGGCTGCAGACCTCGCATATCACCTTTTGGGGGGATCCCTTCTGGAGCCACCCTCAGCAGCAACTGGTGCTGAACGTGCGCACGCCGGTGCGGCGTCTCGACGACGCCTTCATCGGCGAGCTGCTCGCCACCGTCGCGGTCGGCGACCTTTCATACCTGATCGGCGATGCGAGCCAGGGCGGCGGCGGGCGCTATTTCATCCTGGTGGGACACGACAAGGTTCTCGCTCACCGCAGGCTGGTCGATCCGCGCGGGCTCGGCCTCTCGGAAGACCGGCCGTTGCCGACCATCAAGGAAGTCGACGATCCTGTGCTGGCCCGGATCTGGGATCCGCCGGTGCGCAATGCGCAGATCGACCGCGTGTTGGGCAAGCTCGGCCACGTCGTCGAGGCCGAGGGACGGCGCTGGGTGTTCGTCTATAGCGAGCTGCGTCGCTACAGTACGGATGAGCCCTGGCTGGTCGGCCAGTATTTCCCGATCGAGGACGCAACCGGCGATCTCGACCGTCTGACCAGCGGCGCCATCGTCGGCGCGGCGACGCTTGCGGTCGCCTTTCTGCTGGCCCTGCTGATCGGGCTCAGCATGGCGCGGTCGATCCGCACCATCACCTCGGCCGCCGAATCGATCGAGCGCCTGGAGTTCGACCGGCCGTTTCATCGCCGTTCGCGGCTGCGCGAGATCGACGATGCCGGCCATAGCCTCGACAAGGCGCGCGGCGCGCTGAAATGGTTCGGCGCCTACGTGCCCCATCGCCTGGTCTTCCGTTTGATGGAGCTCGGCGAGGATGCGGTGCGCTCGCGCCGGCGCAACGTGACGGTGATGTTCAGCGACATCGTCGAATTCACGCCGCATGCCGAGGACCTGCCCGAGCAGGAGACGGCGGATCTGCTCAACCACCATTTCGCCCTGCTCGGTGCTTGCATCGACCACGAGCAGGGCGTGATCGACAAATACATCGGCGACTCGGTCATGGCGGTGTGGGGCGGCTTGTCCCGGATGGACGACCATGCCGACCATGCGGTGCGCGCCGCGCTCGCCATCGCCCGGGTGATTGGCGAGGACAATGCAATCCGGCGCGCCGCCGGCCATCCGGTGATCCGCGTGCGCATCGGCTTGCATTCCGGCCCGGTGGTGGTGGGCAATATCGGCGCGCCTGGCAGGGTCAACTTCACGGTGGTCGGCGACACGGTGAACATCGCCCAGCGCTTCGAGCAGCTCGGCAAGGAGTTCATGAAGGATGGCGAGGAGATGGTCGTGCTGGTGAGCGGCGACACGCTGGCCGCGGTGAAGGACCGCGACGCACTCGGCATCGGTCCGCTCAC
>JABCYT010000683.1 GCA_013290035.1 Alphaproteobacteria bacterium | reverse complement strand
ACGCTGAAGCGCCACAAGGACGAGGTCCGTGAGGTCCAGCACGGCTTCGAGTGCGGCATGGCGTTCGACAACTACGACGACATCAAGGTCGGCGACGTGATCGAATGCTTCGACGTCGAGGAAGTCCAGTCGACCCTCTAGGGTCCCTGGACTTTCCGACAACTGAGGATATGGCGATGCCCCGACGTCGCACCTCCGAACGCGACAATCGCGGCCCCGGCCAGCGTCAGCTCCGTGTGGGCGAGGAGCTACGCCACCTTTTGGCCGAGCTGCTCGAGCGTGGTGACATGCGCGACCCCGACCTGCGTGGCGCTTCGATCACCGTTACCGCCGTCGATGTCAGCCCCGACTTGCGCAACGCCACCGCCTTCGTGATGCCGCTGGGCGGCCAGGACGAGCCGCGCCTGCTCGCCGCCATGCGCCGCGCCGCGCCCTGGTTCCGCGCCCGGGTCGGCGAGCGCGCCGGCCTGCGCTATGCGCCGGAGATCCGCTTCGAAATCGACCGCACGTTCGACGAGGCCGATCGCATCGGCAACTTGTTGCGCCGGCCCGACGTGGCGCGTGACATCAAGGACGAGTAGGCGCCGAAAGGCCCCGCGAGCGATGGGCCGGCGATGAGCCGCAGGAAGAAGGGCGAGAAAATCGACGGCTGGGTCGTGCTCGACAAGCCGGTCGGGCTGGGCTCGACGCCGGCCGTCAGCAAGGTGCGCCGCCTGTTCGGCGCACTGAAAGCCGGCCATGGCGGAACCCTCGATCCGCTGGCCAGCGGTGTGCTGCCGATCGCCTTGGGCGAGGCGACCAAGACCGTGCCCTTCGTCATGGACGGCCGCAAGGAATACCGCTTCACGCTCTGCTTCGGGCAGGCACGCTCGACGGAGGATGCCGAGGGCGAGGTCACCGCCACCAGCGACCTTCGGCCTACCGACGAGGCAATTCGAAGCGCCCTGGCGACCTTCATCGGCGACATCGAGCAGGTCCCGCCGGCCTTCTCGGCCCTCAAGATCGAGGGCAAACGCGCCTACGATCTGGCGCGCGCCAGCCAGCCGGTCGATCTCAAGCCCCGCCGTGTTCTCATCGACCGCCTGGCGCTTTTGGGTCGACCGGACACGGATCATGCAGATTTCGTGGTTTCCTGTGGCAAAGGCACCTACATCCGGTCGCTGGGCCGCGACCTGGCGCGCGCTTTGGGCACGGTCGGACACCTGTCGGCGCTGCGTCGGACGGCCGCCGGGCCGTTCCGGGAAGAGGCGGCCATTTCGCTTCCCAAACTGGAAGCCCTCGGGCATATTCCCGCGCTTCTCGGGGCCTTGGCCCCCGTCGCGACCGCGCTGGACGACATCCCGGCGCTGGCCCTGACGGAGGCCCAAGCGGACCGGCTGCGCCAAGGCCAGCCGGTGCTCTTGACCCGGGACGCACCGCCGTCCGGCGCCCTTCTACGCGCCGAGACCGGCAGCAGGCTGGTGGCGCTGGTCCGTTCGGACGGCGCTTCTTTGAAGCCGGTGCGCGTGTTCAACCTCTAGGTAAATGGAGATCCCGATGTCGATTACAGCCGCGCGCAAGGCGGAGTTGATCAAGTCGTATGCCCAGGGCAATGACGACACCGGCTCGCCGGAAGTCCAGGTCGCCATCCTGAGCGAACGCATTTCCAATCTCACCGAGCACTTCAAGGGCCACGCGAAGGATCATCATTCGCGCCGTGGCCTGCTCAAGATGGTCGGCCAACGCCGCCGTCTGCTCGACTATCTCAAGTCCAGGGACAGCAAGCGCTACGACTCTTTGATCGAGCGCCTGGGTCTCAGGCGTTGATTTCACGGCCCCGTCGTTTCGGCGGGGCCTTTTCGCGTCGCGTCGTCCGGTCCCCGTAGAAATTCGGTCGGCCGACGCGACTTCGCAGTAACCGGGAGGGCAGGGGCGAGAGCAAAGGCCCGACCCGGTCCTGCCGGCGCAAGGGCGCCGGCGGGCGGCAGTCGCCAGACGGGGGCGAAGGCCGTGTAGGAAAGGAAGATGGATATGAGTGATATGTTTCAAGTGTTCCGCAAGGAAGTGGAATGGGCGGGCCGCAAGCTCGTGCTCGAGACCGGCAAGATCGCGCGCCAGGCCGATGGCGCGGTGCTGGCGACCTACGGCGGCACCACGGTGCTGGCCGCCGTCGTGTTCGAGAAGAAGCCGAAGCCCGGCCTCGATTTCTTCCCGCTCACCGTGAACTACCAGGAGAAGGCGTTCGCCGCCGGCAAGATCCCGGGCGGCTTCTTCAAGCGTGAAGGCCGGCCCTCCGAGAAGGAAGTTTTGACCTCGCGCCTGATCGACCGTCCGATCCGTCCGCTGTTCCACGAGAGCTACCGCAACGAGACCCTGGTCGTGGCGACGACCTTGGCGCACGACCTGGAGAACGATCCCGACATCGTGGCGATGATCGCCACGTCGGCCGCGCTCACGATCAGCGGCGTGCCGTTCATGGGGCCGATTGGCGGCGCCCGCGTCGGCTACATCGACGGCAAGTTCGTCGTCAATCCGACCCTCGACCAGATCGAGCAGAGCATGCTCGACATCGTCGTCGCCGGCACCAAGGAAGGCGTGCTGATGGTCGAGTCCGAGGCCAAGGAGTTGCCCGAGGACGTCATGCTGAACGCCGTGATGGAGGGCCATGGTTCCTTCCAGCCGGTGATCGACGCCATCATCCAGCTCGCCGAGCATTGCGCCAAGGATCCGCTGCCGCTCACCGATCCGTCGGAAGCGTCCAAGACCGTGGCCGAAAAGCTCAAGACCGAGATGCGGGCCAGGCTGGCCGAGGCCTATGCCGAGACGCAGAAACTCGCCCGCCAGACCAAGGTCGGCGAGGTCAAGAGCGAAGCCAAGAAGCTGTTCGAGGGCAACGAAGAGGCGCTCGCCGCCTTCGGCGAGCAGTTCGGCAACCTCGAAGCCGACGTCGTGCGCAACGCCATCCTC
>JABCYT010000682.1 GCA_013290035.1 Alphaproteobacteria bacterium | reverse complement strand
TATGGACAAAAATGATAGTGTACGGCGCGGGGCGCGCGAGGCTGCGGGCTGCGGCTGCCCGGTGCTGGCGTTCCAGAAGATGGTGAGCGGCAAGTACAAGGTCCGTATCCTGTGGGACCTCAAGGATGGCGCGCGGCGCTACGGCGAGATCAGGAGCGGCCTGTTGCGCGGCGGCGACGGCTCGGCGGAGATCGCGCCCCGGGTGCTGAGCCGCGAGCTCAAGGCGCTAGCCACGGCCGGCCTGATCGACCGCCGCGACTACGGCACGGTGCCGCCCAAGGTCGACTATCGCCTGACGCCGATGGGCAAGAGCTTCGTGCCGATCATCGATTCGATTCGCAAATGGGGAGCCCGGCATCTCGCCGGCGTTTGAGGGGGCGTTGATGCCGATCGCGTACGATGTCGTTGTCCTGGGCCTGGGCGCCATGGGCGCCGCCGCCACCTATCAGCTGGCCCGGCGCGGCGCCCGGGTGCTGGGGATCGACCGCTATGCGCCGCCCCATGAATTCGGCTCGACCCATGGCGACACGCGCATAACCCGCATCGCCTGCGGCGAGGGGCCGGAATACACGGCGTTCGCCGTGCGCTCGCACCAGATCTGGCGGGAACTCGAGGCGGAGCTCGGCGTGGAGCTTCTCACGCAAAACGGACTGCTGGTCCTTTTCGGACCGGGGCAACGGGCGGCCAATCACAGCGTGCCGGAATTCCTGGGCGCAACCGTCGACGCCGCGCAGAAGGCGAAGCTGGCGTACGAGATTCTCGACACGGCGCAGATCAGGCAAAGGTATCCCGCCTTCAATGTCGCCGACGGCGACGAGGCCTACCACGACGATGTCGGCGGTTTCGTGCGCCCCGAGCGATGCGTCACCGCCCAACTGCACAGGGCCAAGGCGCTGGGCGCCGATCTGCACCTGAACGAGACGGTCATCTCCTTCGATCAGGCGGGCGGCTCGGTTACGGTAAAGACCGACAAGGGCACCTACCACGCCCAGGAGCTGATCGTGGCGGCGGGGTCGTGGCTGCCCGGTTTTCTCAAGCCTGCCTTGGCCGGCCAGTTCAAGGTGACGCGCCAGGTCCTCTACTGGTTCCGGGCCCATGGCGCCCGGGAGCATGCGCAATTCTCGCCCCAGCGGTTTCCCGTCTATATCTGGCAGGTTCCGGCGCCCCAGCCGATCTACGGTTTCCCCGCCACCGGCGGCCTGGAGGAAGGCGTCAAGCTCGCCACCGAGCAGGATCACACCGCGACAACGCCGGCCGCGGTGGCGCGCGCCGTCGGCCCGGACGAAATCCGCGAGATGTACGAGACCTATGTCGGGCCGTATTTCCCCGGCCTGTCGCCCATCTGCGTGAAGTACAAGGTCTGCCTGTACACGCAGGTCGACCGCGCCCGCTTCATCATCGACCGCCATCCCGACGCCGATCGCGTGATCGTCGCCTCGCCCTGCTCGGGGCACGGCTTCAAGCATTCGGCCGGCGTCGGCGAGCTGCTCGCCCAGATGGCGCTGGGCGAGAACCATCAGGACATCGCGAGATTCGCTTTCGGCTACGCGCCGCGGTCCGCCTGAGCCTCTACAGCCGGCTCCGCGTGCGCGGCGGTCGCGTCGACAGCACGGCCAGCAGGGCGGCCAGCGCCGGCACGCCCTGGACGTAGAGGATCGACATCTTGGCGGTGAGCCCGCCATAGACGCCGGCTGCGAGGACGCAGCACAGGAAGAAGACCTTGAGGTCGCGCCGGCCGCTGAAAAGTCCCCACAGCAGGCCGGCCGCGAGGAAGCCGTTATAGAGACCCTGGTTGGCGGCCAGCACCGCCGTCGACGCCGCGAACTCCGGCGTCGTGCCGAAGGCCTCGCGCCCGACCGGATCGTTCCAGTAGAACATTTCCAGGACCAGGAAGCCCACGTGGCTCAGCGCGACGAAAGCCACGAGCAGCAGCGCGATGATCCGCATCGGTTCGGTCTCCCCTCGTTGGCGAGACCCTAGCAGATTTCCGGCGCTTTTCCGTCGTCTCGACTTCGCTGCTGCACTGAGATTGCTTCAGCGTCGCTTCATCGCCCGCTCGCGCGCCTGCCAGGCGCGTGCCAGCCGCGCCGGCCGATCTTCGGATGAATCGGCGTCGAACAGATCGGGTCCGGCATTCCTGGCGAGCAGCGCTTCCTCGACGTCGCGATGCGGGCGCGTGCCGCCGTCGGCCAGGAGATGGTCGACCGCAACGCCGCGCTCCGCCAGTCGTCGCGACACAAGCACGGTGCGATGGCAGTCGAGCGGCTCCTTCTCGGCGCACATCAGGCAGGGCGTGGTCTCTTCGGCGCGCTCGATCAGCCGGCCGAGCGCCTCCTTGAACGCAGGCCGCGCCGCCAGCGCGTCGTAGTCGCCGCCGCTTTCGGGTTTGCCGCCCAGCGCCGCGCCTTCATGGACGTAGCCGATGCCCGCTGCTGCCAGCGACTTGGCCAGCCGCTCCTTGCCGAACTGCGGAAACCGGCGCGAGTAGGGCATCGAGCGCACGTCGACCAGGAGGGCGACGCCGCCCGCCTTCAGCAGATCGACGAAACGCTCGATCGGATGATTGGAATGGCCGATGGTCTTGATCGGTTTCATGATCGCAGGCTCCCTCAAACGACTGGTGCCGACAATGAAGCAACGAAGATGGCCTTACCTTCCGTCGTCCGTCTGATGTGTCCATGATCACCGCCAGGGCAAGACCGTGCGAGGCCGAGGCCATCCGTTCGGCGCGCGGAGCCGCGTGCACGGTGCGCCAGCAGCGCTGGGTTCTGGCGGCGACGATCCTGGCCTCGACCATCGCCTATGTCGACGAATCGGTGGTGAACGTCGCCCTGCCGGCGATCGGGCGCGACCTTTCCGCGTCGCCCGCCGCCCTGCAATGGGTGATCAACGCCTACACGCTCTGCCTTGCGGCTTTTCTGCTGGTGGGCGGCGCTGCCGGCGACCGGCTGGGCC
>JABCYT010000681.1 GCA_013290035.1 Alphaproteobacteria bacterium | reverse complement strand
TCAGCCGGCCGACCGGCAGCACCAGCCCGAGGTAGTTGAGGCCGGCCTGCTTCTGGTCGTACACGCCGATATGGCCCCCCTTGTCGGCCATCGGTCGCGGCGCCACGTCGGCGCCGGCCGCGCGGCGCAACGGGCTGCCGTACTCCTTCTCGACTTCGGCGACGAAGGCCTCGCGGCCCATCCGGTCGAGCACGTATTTCAGGCGCGCCTTCAGCCGATTGGTGCGATCGCCATGGGCGATGAAGGCGCGCACGACGGCCCCCGCCACCTTCACGCATTCCTCGGGCCTCAGCAGGATGCCGGTCTCGAAAGCGAAATCGAGATGGCCGGTGATGCCGCCCAACTGCAGGCGGAAATAAATGCCGGGTTCGAACCCCGCGCCACCGGTGACCTGGCAGGCGACGAAGCCGATATCGTTGGTGTCCTCGAGCACGGGCACGCGGCCGCCACCGTCGAAGGCGATGTTGAACTTGCGCGGCAGGCCGTACATCTCGCGGTGATTGAGGATGTAGTGGTGCATGGCCCGGCAGAGCGGCCGCGTGTCGTAGAGTTCCTGCGGGTCGATGCCGGCCGTCGGACTGCCGGTGATGTTGCGAATATTGTCGGCGCCCGCGCCGCGCGAGGTGAGTCCCAGCGCCTGCACCGCCAGCAGCATATCGACGGCGTGCGCCGCGCCGATCTCGCGGATCTGCAGGTTGGCGCGGGTCGTCACGTCGGCATAGCCGCCGCCAAAGGAATCCGCCGCATCGGCCAGGCCGCGCATCTGCCAGGCGCTTAGAATGCCGTTGGGGATGCGCAGTCGGCACATGAAGGAATCCTGCGCCGGCGCGACGTAGAACAGGCCCTGATACTTGGTCAGGAAGACGTCGATGCCCTTGGGGAATTGCCCCGCCTCGGCACGACCCACCACCTCGTCCCAACGGTCGAGGGGATGGCGGGTACGCTTGGCTGTTTCTTCGGCGACCAGCTTGCCGCCCGCCGCCACCGCGCGGTCCTGGGCGGCGTATTGCAGCGCATCAGGGCCAATCGGTTGGGCGGCCGGCGCACCGGGCGCGCGGCTTGCCAGCCGATCGGCGGCCTTGCGGGCCTCGATGCCGCTGACGAAGCCTTGCAGCCACTGCTTCTGCTGGTCGTCGAATTCGCTCATGGCACTGTTCAGGCCGCCGCCCGCGTCGGCACCCGATGCCGCGCGTACAGGAATTCCAGCACCGCGGCGCGGCAGCGGGCATATTCGGTGTCGGTGGCGAGCTCGAGCCGGCGCCGCGGCCGCGGCAGGCCGATCTTCAGGACCTCGCCGATGGTGGCCGACGGCCCGTTGGTCATCATCACCACGCGGTCCGACAGCAGCACCGCTTCGTCGACGTCGTGGGTGATCATCATCACCGTGTTGCCGAGCCGCGCATGGATCTCCATGACGCTGTCCTGCAGATGGGCGCGGGTCAGTGCGTCAAGCGCACCGAACGGCTCATCCATCAGCAGCACCTTGGGCTGCATGGCGAGCGCGCGGGCGATGCCGACCCGCTGCTTCATGCCGCCGGAGACCTCGTGCGGGCGCTTGTCCTTGGCCGGCACCATCTGCACCAGCTCGAGATTGTGCATGACCCAGTCGTGGCGCTCGACCTTCGACTTCGCCCCGCCGAACACCTTGTCGACGGCGATCGCCACGTTGCCGTAGACGGTGAGCCAGGGCAGCAGCGAATGGTTCTGGAAGACGATGGCGCGGTCGGGGCCCGGCTCGTCGACGACCTTGCCCTCGAGGAAGACCTCGCCCGTCGTCGACGTCAACAGGCCGCCCAGGATGTTGAGCAACGTGGACTTGCCGCAGCCGGAATGACCGATCATCGACACAAACTCGCCTTGGGCGATGTTGAGGTCGATATCGCGCAGCACTTCCGTCACCATCTGGCCGCGACGGAAGCTCATGCCGATCTGCTCGAACTTGAGATAGGTCTTGTCCATGGCCAGCTCCTACTGCGCCGAGACGCCGTGCGAGACGAAATGCCCGACCGTGGCGATCAGCTTGTCGAGCAGGAAGCCGACGATGCCGATGTAAACGAGCGCCACGATGATGTCGCTGATGCGCGAGCTGTTCCACGCGTCCCAGATGAAGAAGCCGATGCCGACGCCGCCGATCAGCATCTCGGCCGCGACGATGGCGAGCCAGCTCAAGCCGATGCCGATGCGCAGGCCGGTGAAGATGTAGGGCACGGTGGCCGGCAGGGTGATCTTCCAGAACACCTCCCACCACGAGAGGCGAATGACCGCCGCGACGTTGCGGTAATCCCGCGGGATGTTCCGGACGCCGACCGAGGTATTGATGATGATCGGCCAGATCGAGGTGATGAAGATCACGAACAGCGCCGAGGGATTGGACTCGCGAAAACCCGCGAGCGACAGCGGCAGCCAGGCGAGCGGCGGGATGGTGCGCAGGATCTGGAAGATCGGATCGAGGCCGCGCATAGCCCAGGTGCTCTGGCCGACCAGCACGCCGAGCGCGACACCGATCACGGCGGCGAGGCTGAAGCCGATGGCGACCCTGCCCAGGCTCTTGGAGATCTGCCAGAAGGCGCCCTTGTCGATGCCGCCATTGTCGTAGAACGGATCGACGATGAAATCCCAGGCGTCGGTCACGACCTTGGTCGGCGGCGGCAGGCGCGATCCTGCTTCCGAGCAGAGGAGCTGCCAGACGATCAGGGTGAAAGCGATCACAATCAGCGGCGGCAGCACGATGCCGGCGGCGCGGCTGGCGAACTCGCGCAGCCGCTCGATGGTGGGCCTTGCCGGCGGACGGAACGTCACGATCTCGGCCGTCGCACCCGGCACCGGCACTGCCGCCGCGATGGAGGCGTTGGCCTTGGCCTGCATCACGACACCTTCTTGATCTGCAGGGAGGCGAGATAGGCTTTCGGATCCTCGGGATCGAACACCTTGCCGTCGAAGAAGGTCTCCTTGCCGC
>JABCYT010000680.1 GCA_013290035.1 Alphaproteobacteria bacterium | reverse complement strand
CCGGCGGCACGCGAGCGCGCCGCATCGCTCGAGAACACGCCGGCCACCACCTGCCAGTAGCCATCGAGCTCGGCCGCCGTCTGATGCATGCGGCCAATCCACGTTCCGGGTCCGCCGCCGACGAGTGCCAGCCGCAGCGGCCGGCCGAAGCGCTCACGCCATCCCTGCATCATTCCTCCACGCGCGGTGCGCCTACGCCAGGTACTGGTGGACGAAGGCAATCGCCATGCTGCCCTCGCCCACGCCGGCGGCGACACGCTTGATCGATCCGTGCCGCACGTCGCCGGCGGCGAACAGGCCCGGCACGCTCGTCTCGAGCAGGAAGGGGTCGCGTTGCAGCGGCCAGTTGCCCTGCTTGGTGGCGACCAGATCGAGGACGTCGCGGCCGGTGCAGACGTAGCCGCGCTTATCACGAATCACGGCACCGGGCAGCCACGCCGTTTCCGCGTCGGCGCCGATGAACACGAACACCGCCGCCGCCGCCTCGGTGCTGACTTCGCCGCTGCGGCGGTTGTCGATGACCACGCTTTCGAGGTGATCGCCGCCCTCGACGCGCATGATGCGCTGCTCGGTGCGCACCCGAATATTTTCCTTCGTCGCGAGTTGGTCGATCAGGTAGCGCGACATCGTCGCCGCGAGCGAGGGCCCGCGCACGAGCAGGTGCACCGACTGCGCGTAATTGGCGAAGAACATCGCCGCCTGGCCGGCCGAGTTGCCGCCGCCGACCAGGAACACGTCCTGGCCACGGCAGTTGAGCGCCTCGGTCCTCGCCGCACCGTAGTAGACGCCACGGCCGAGAAAGGTATCGCAACCGGGCGCCTCGAGCTGGCGCCAGCTGACGCCCGAGGCCAGGATGATGCTGCGCGCGCCGACCTTCTCGCCGCCGTCGAGCTGCACGGTCCGCGTGGGCAGCGCCGAATCGGCATCCAGGCCCAGGACCTGTCGGGCGACAACGATTTCCGCGCCGAAGCGCTGCGCCTGCTGCAGCGCACGCAAACCGAGCTCCTCGCCGGAAACGCCGGTCGGGAAGCCGAGGTAATTCTCTATCCGCGACGAGGTCCCCGCCTGTCCGCCCGGCGCTTCGCGCTCGATCAGGATCGTGCACAGGCCTTCCGATGCGCCGTACACCGCCGCGGCGAGGCCCGCCGGGCCGGCGCCGATAATCGCCACGTCGTACATCGAGCTCGCCGGCTTCGTCTGCAGCCCCAGCTTCTCGGCGAGCTCGCGCAAGCTCGGCGTCACCAGCCGCGTGCCGTCGGCGAGGACGACCACCGGATAGCTGTCGCCCGGTTGCGGTGGCGCAACGCCGGGGTTGCGATCCGGCCGCGTCGGATCGATCCACTTGAAGGCGATGCGATTGCGCGCCAGAAAGTCGCGCACGTGATGGCAGGCGAGGTCGAAGCGGTGACCGATGATGGTCGCTGTGGCCGCCGGCTCTTCGCTGGCGATCGCCTGCAGGCGGCCCACCCGCGTCGCCATCGTTTTCATGATCTCGCCGTTGAGATGCGAACAGCTGGCGATGAGCCGGCGGAAATCAGAGGCTTCGAACCCGCATACCCGCGTCGCCTCGAGCGCGCGCAGGCCCGCCACGGCGGGCGCGCCAAGCAGCAATGGCACTTCGCCAAAGTATTCGCCTGGCATGTAGGTGGTAAGCACCCGGGCCACACCGTTGAATTCCTTGACCACCTCGACGCGGCCCTCGAGCAGCACGAAGAACGACGGCACCTCGCCCTCGTGGATCAGCCAGTCGCCGGCGCGCAGGCGGATGTCGGCGCCATGCGCGGCGAGCGTCTCGAGCTCGGCGTCGGGCAACGGCGCGAGCAGCGGCACGCCGCGCAGCAGGTCGGCTGTAATCATCGCGAAGGAGCGCGGAACACGGGCGGCAAGAAGGGACGGCCGAGCTTGCACAGCGTAGCACACGCCCGCAACCCGGTGCGCGACGCGCGTACCGACTTGCACGTCGTGTCGCCTAAAGTCCGAGCAACCGCGGCAGCCAGAGGGAGATTGCCGGGATGTAGGTGACGAGCATCAGCACCGCGAACATCACGCCATAGAACGGCCAGATCCGGCGCATC
Source organism: Alphaproteobacteria bacterium (assembly GCA_013290035.1). Classification (GTDB taxonomy): domain Bacteria; phylum Pseudomonadota; class Alphaproteobacteria; order Reyranellales; family Reyranellaceae; genus Reyranella. The sequence continues at coordinate 882 of JABCYT010000680.1, read as the reverse complement.
ACCTGCTCCATGGTGACCTGGCCGACGGCGCAGCCCACGAACAGGATCGAGCCGACCGGCGGATGGCACAGGCCGATACCGAGGTTCAGCATCATGATCATCCCGAACTGCACCGGATCGACACCGAGGCTCGTCACCACCGGCAGCAGGATGGGCGTGCAGATCAGGATCGACGGCGCCATGTCCAGCAGGCACCCCAGTATCAGCAGCAGGACGTTGAGCATCATCAGGATCGCGTTGCGGTCGCTCGACAGGGTGAGGAAGAACGCCGTCACCTTCGCCGGGACCTGCATCAGCGCCATGACGTAGCCCACCGCCGAGGCGCAGGCGATGAGCGTCATCACCATCGCCACCGTCTTCAGCGTGCGATAGACGAGCAGCGGCAGGTCGCGCCACTTGTAGTCGCGATAGATGAACATGGTGACCAGGAACGCCCAGACGCAGGCCACCGCGCCGGCCTCGATGGCGGTGAATACCCCGCCCAGGATGCCGCCCAGGATGATGCCCAGCGTGATCAGTCCCCACAGCGCGTCGACGACGATCTTCACCGCGGCTCGCAGCGGCACGACCTGCCCGCGGGGATGGCCGTCGCGATACGCCATGTACAGGCAGAGCAGGATCAGCGCGAAGCCCAGGAGCAGGCCCGGCACCACGCCCGCCATGAACAGGCTGATGATCGAGATCATCCCGCCGGTGGCCAGCGAATAGATCACCGCGTTGTGGCTGGGTGGCACGAGCAGCGCCTGTACCGAAGCGGTGATGGTGACGTTGGTCGCGAACACCCGCGGATAGCCGGCCTTTTCCATTTGCGGAATCATCACCGAGCCGATCGCGGAGGTGTCCGCGACCGAGGAACCGGAGATGCCGGACAGGAAGGTGGTC
>JABCYT010000679.1 GCA_013290035.1 Alphaproteobacteria bacterium | reverse complement strand
TTCCGGCGGCGAGAAGAAGCGCAACGAGATCCTGCAAATGGCGCTGCTCGAGCCGCGGCTTGCGGTGCTCGACGAGACCGACTCCGGCCTCGACATCGACGCGCTGCGCATCGTCGCGGACGGCGTTAACCGCCTGCGCTCGCCGCAGCGCGCCATGGTGGTCATCACCCACTATCAGCGCCTGCTCAACTACATCGTGCCCGACGTGGTGCACGTGCTCTCCAAAGGCCGCATCGTGAAGACCGGCGGCAAGGAGCTGGCGCTCGAACTCGAGGCGCGCGGCTACGCCCAGTTCCAGGAAGAGGCGGCGTGAGGTTTTAGATGAGCGCCGACGTACGTCCGATCCGAACCGCGGCCGAACAGGCCCTGGCCGAGGCATTCGCCGCCCGCGCGCCGGCGCGCGCCGGCGATCCGCTGGCGAGCCGGCGCGAAGCGGCGTTCCGCCGGTTTGCCGCCGAGGGCCTGCCGCACCGGCGCATCGAGGATTGGAAATACACCGACCTGCGCGCGCTCATGCGCGAGGCAAAGCCGCTCGCCGGCCCGCCCGATGCCGCCGGTATAGCGCGCGCGAAAAACGCCGGCGCGGCGCTACGCGGCGTCGAGGTCCGGCGCATCGTCCTCGTCGACGGCGCCCTCGTGCCGGAACTCTCCGACCTGGCCGCGCTCGAGCCCGGCGTGACGATCGCCTCGATGGCGCAGGCGCTTGCCGCCGTCGACAAGGAGGTCGTGGGCCTTGTCGGCACCGTGGCGCCGACCGACGACGTTGCGGCGGCGCTCAACACCGCATTCATGGGCGACGGCGTGGTGCTCCGCCTTGCCGACGGCGTGGCGCTCACGCGTCCGATCCACCTCGTCTTCGCCTACACGGCGCGCGCCGCGGCCGCGGTGTTCGCGCGCTCGCTGATCGTTATCGGCAACGGCGCCCGCGCCACGCTGATCGAGAGCCACGAAGGGCCCGACGACCTCGATTATCAGGTCAACAATGCGCTCGAGCTTTCGATCGGCGACGACGCCAAGGTCGATCACATCAAGATCGGCACCGAGGGCTCGCGCGCGCTCCACATCTCGACCCTGATGACGGCGCTCGGCGCGCGCGGCGAACTCAACGACCTCTCGTTCACGACCGGCGGTGCGGTGGTGCGCAATCAGCTTTACCTGCGCTATGCCGGGGAGGGGGCGGCCGCGACCATTTCCGGCGCGAGCCTCATCAAGGGCCGCCAGCATGTCGACACCACCATGGTGGTCGATCACGCGGTGCGCGGCGGAACGAGCCGCGAGTTGTTCAAGTCGGTGCTCGACGGCGAGAGCCACGCGGTGTTCCAGGGCAAGATCATCGTGCGCCCGGGCGCGCAGCGGACCGACGCCCGCATGATGACGCGTGCGCTGTTGCTCTCGGAGGCCGCCGAAGCCGACAACAAGCCAGAACTCGAGATTTTCGCCGACGACGTGCAGTGCGGACACGGCGCTACCGCCGGCGCGCTCGATCAGGACCTGCTGTTCTATCTCAAGGCGCGCGGGATTCCGGCGCACGAGGCCGAGGCGCTGCTGATCCAGGCGTTCGTGGGCGAAGCGCTCGAGACGATCGCAAACGACGACCTGCGCGGCGCGCTCGCCGAGGCGGCGGCCACGTGGCTCGAGGCACGCGGATGAAAACGATGACGAACGCGATGCATCCGGCAGTCACCAACGGCGCCTACGACGTCGCGCGCATTCGCGCGGATTTTCCGGCGCTCGCGCTGCAGGTCTACGGCAAGCCGCTCGTCTATCTCGACAACGCCGCCTCCGCGCAGAAGCCGCGCGCGGTGCTCGACCGGCTCGAGCGCGCCTACACCAGCGAATATTCCAACGTCCACCGCGGGCTGCACTACCTCGCCAATGCCGCGACCGAGGCCTACGAGGGCGCGCGCGAGAAGGTGCGCGACTTCCTCAACGCGGAGCGGGCGCAGGAGATCGTGTTCACCCGCAACGCCACCGAGGCGATCAACCTCGTCGCCTATTCCTTCGGGGTCGACCGCATCAAGCCGGGCGACGAGATCGTGCTTTCGATCATGGAGCACCACTCGAACATCGTGCCGTGGCACTTCCTGCGCGAGCGCAAGGGCGCCGTGATCAAATGGGCGCCGGTCGACGACGAAGGCAATTTCCTGCTCGACGAGTTCGAGCGGTTGCTCACCGACCGCACCAAACTGGTCGCCATCACCCACATGTCGAACGTGCTCGGCACCGTGGTGCCGGTAAAAGAGGTGGTGCGGCTCGCGCACGCGCGCGGCATTCCGGTGCTGCTCGACGGCAGCCAGGCGGCGGTGCATCTCGACGTCGACGTGCGCGACATCGGCTGCGACTTCTACGCCTTCACCGGCCACAAGCTCTACGGGCCGACCGGTATCGGCGTGCTCTACGGCCGCTATCAGCATCTCGAGGCCATGGCGCCGTTCAACGGCGGCGGCGAGATGATCCGCGAGGTTTACGAGGATCGCATCAGCTACGGCGAGCCGCCGCACAAATTCGAGGCCGGCACCCCGCCGATCGTCCAGGCGATCGGGCTCGGCGCCGCGATCGATTACGTGCAGTCGATCGGCAAGCCGCGCATCCGCGCACACGAAAGTGGCGTGATCAAATACGCCCATGAGCGGCTGCGTGAGATCAATTCGATCCGCATCATCGGCACCACGCCCGATAAGGGCGCGATCCTCGCGTTCGAGATGAAGGGCGCCCATCCGCACGATGTTGCGACCATCATCGACCGCGCCGGCGTCGCGGTGCGCGCCGGCACCCATTGCACCATGCCGCTGCTCGCGCGTTTCGGCGTGACCGCGACCTGCCGCGCGTCATTTGCGCTCTACAACACCCGCGCCGAGGTCGACAGCCTTGCGCTGGCGCTGATCAAGGCGCAGGATTTCTTCGCATGATCGAGCAAGACACGAGCGACGCGAATCTCGCCGCGGCGGCGCCGGCGGAAG
>JABCYT010000678.1 GCA_013290035.1 Alphaproteobacteria bacterium | reverse complement strand
GAGGCGTGCGTGCCGGTCTCGGCGACCCGGCCCTCGTCCAGCACCACGATCAGGTCGGCGTCGCGCACCGTCGACAGCCGGTGGGCGATGACGATGGTGGTGCGGTCGGCCTGCAGCACGTCGAGCGCGCGGCGCACCGCCTGCTCGTTCACCGCGTCGAGATGCGAGGTCGCCTCGTCGAGCACCAGGATGGGGGCGTCCTTCAGGAAGGCGCGGGCGATGGCGACCCGCTGGCGCTGGCCGCCCGACAGGCTGGTGCCGCGCTCGCCGACCGGCGAGTCGAGCCCCTCGGGCAAAGCGGCGACCAGTTCGCTCAGCGAGGCGTGCTGGATGGCGGCCTGCAGCTCGGCCTCGGACGCCTCGGGCCGGGCGATCAGGATGTTGGCGCGCAGGCTGTCGTTGAACAGATAGGTGTCCTGGGCCACGAGTGCCACCAGCCGGCGCAGCGCGTCGAGCTTGTAGTCGCGCAAGTCGGCGCCGTTCAGCGTGATGCGGCCGGAATCGGGATCCCAGAAGCGCATCAGCAGCTGTGCCGTCGTCGTCTTGCCCGCGCCTGACGTGCCGACCAGCGCCACGGTCTTGCCGGCAGGGATCTCGAAGCTGACGTCGGAGAGCGCGCGGCGGCTCTGGCCGGGATAGGTGAAGCTCACCTTCTCCAAGGCCAGCGAAGCGGCACCCTTGCGCGGCGGCACGCCCGGGCCGTCGCGCACCGGGATCGGCTCGTTGGCCAGCGCATAGACGCGCCGCGTGGCGCCCAACGTGTCGGCGAGCTGGCGGCCAATCTGGGCGATCTCCGACACCGGCAGGAAGGCCGCCATGGCGAGGATGGTCATGAGCGGCAGCAGGCCGGGATCGAGCGCGCCCTGCTGGGCGAGCGCCGCACCCGTCACGACGACGGCGAGGCCGCCCAGCCCGATCAGCACTTCGAGCATCGCCTGCTGGCGTGTGAGCTCGCGGAAGAAGGGCAGGCGGAGCGCGATGTGACGCTGCGACAGCTCGTCGAGCTTGGTGCCGCGCGAGGCTTCCTGCTGGAAGGCCACGATCTCGCCCAGGCCCTGAACGGAATCGACGGCGAAGGCGCCCAGTTCGCCGGCCGCCTCGCGGGCCTGGCTGCCCAGCTGGTCGACCCGCTTCCTCATCAGGAACGGGCTCAAGCCGGCGGCAAGCAGGAACGGCAGCAGCGCCACGGCGAGCCAGCCATTGGCCCAGGCGAGGACCGCGACCACGGCGGCCGGCACCAGGACGGCGACGAAGGCCGGCGCCACGGTGTGGGCGAAGAAATACTCGACCAGCTCGATGTCGTGGGTGGCGAGCGCCATCAGATCGCCGGTGCGACGGCGCACGAGATAGGCGGGCGCCAGCGCATCGAGCTTGCGGAAGGCGTCGATGCGCATCTCGGCCAGCAGGCGGAAGGCCATGTCGTGCGCCATCCAGGATTCCAGCCAGTGCAGCACGCCCGACAGCGGCGCGGTGATCGCGAGCGCGATGGCCAGGCCGGCAAAGGGTTCGTGATGCTTCAGCGCCAGCACGATCAGCGCCGACAGCACGCCGACGCCGATGAAGGCGATGACCCGGAGCACGCCCAGGGCGAAGGTCAGCGCGAGCTTGCCCTTCCACGGCAGGATCACCTTCATCAGCGCCGCCACGACCTGATACCAGGTCAGCCCCTCGGCCTTGATGATGCCCTCGGTGAGGGGTTTTACCGCGCCGCCCGGCGTGTCGGACACACTCTCCGTGCGCGCGGGCGCCTCGATCAGGTCGGCCGCGCCGGCCCCGTGCTGCTCGCGCGCCTGCTCGGCCATCAGGCTGGCATAGACGCCGCGCCGCGCCATCAGCGCGTCATGGCGACCCTGCTCGGCGACCTTGCCGCCGTCCAGCACCAGGATGCGGTCGCAATCGATCACGCTCGACAGGCGATGGGCCAGGATCAAGGTCGTGCGGCCCTGCATCAGCCGATCGAGCGCCTCCTGGATCACCGCCTCGTTCTCGGCATCGACCGCCGACAGCGCCTCGTCGAGCACCAGGATCGGCGTGTCGCGTAAGAGCGCGCGGGCGATGGCGACCCGCTGGCGCTGGCCGCCCGAGAGCTTGATGCCCTTTTCGCCGATCGTCGTCTGGTAGCCTTGCGGCAGGGTGAGGATGAAGTCATGGATATTGGCCGCGCGCGCGGCGTCCTCGAGGTCTTCTTGCGAGGCGTCGGGCCGGCCCAGCCGGATGTTCTCCTCGACCGTGCCGTGGAACAGGAAGGTGTCCTGGTTGACCACCGAGATCAGCGCGCGGATCTCGGCAAACGGCAGGCTGCGCAAATCGTGGCCGCCCAGAAGGATGCGGCCGCGGTCGGGATCGTAGAAGCGCAGCAGCAGCCGCACGATCGACGACTTGCCGCCGCCCGATGGCCCGACCAGCCCCAGCCTTTCGCCCGCCTCGGCGCGGAAGGAGAGGCCATCATGCACGGTGCGCCGCGTGCCGGGATAGGAGAAGCGCACGTCCTCGAATGCGATGGTGGGCGCCAGCGCTCGATGGAGCTTATCTCCGAGGCGCGCCGGCGGCGCGTCGGCGACGGCGGGCTTGTCGTCCAGGATGCGGTAGATGCCCTGTGCGGCCGAGAGGCCGACCATGCCCTGATGCAGCACGGTGCGCAGCTCGCGCATCGGCCGGTAGATCTCGATGCCCAGCATCAGGATGATGAGCAGGGCGGAGAGCGAGAGGGCGCCCGCCTCGACGCGCGTCGCGCCGTAGATCAGTGCGGCGGCCGCGCCGCAGGCGATCGCGGTGTCGGTGATGCCGCGCGCCAGCGCGTTGGTGGCCAGCACCCACATGGTGCGGCGAAAGAGGTCGCGCGCCTCGACCTCGAGCTTGTCGGCGCGCGCCTTGCCCTGGCCGAACGCCTTCAGGGTCGCCAGCCCCTGGATCGAATCGAGGAACTCGGCGGCGAAGGAGGCGTAGCTCTTCTGCCGGCGC
>JABCYT010000677.1 GCA_013290035.1 Alphaproteobacteria bacterium | reverse complement strand
GGCTATGACGACGCGCCGCACGGCCATGCCGAGGTCGTCTACGACAATGTCCGGGTGCCCAAGTCCAACATCCTGCTGGGCGAGGGCCGCGGCTTCGAGATCGCCCAGGGCCGCCTCGGCCCGGGCCGCATCCATCACTGCATGCGCGCCATCGGCGTCGCCGAGCGGGCGCTCGAGATGGCGATCAAGCGCGCCAAGAGCCGCGTCGCCTTCGGCCAGCGCATCTCCGAGATGGGCGTCACCAAGGCCCATGTCGCCGACATGCGCATGGAGATCGACATGGCCCGCCTGCTGGTGCTGAAGGCGGCCTGGGCGATGGACAAGTTCGGCAACAAGGAAGCCCGCCAGCAGATCGCCATGATCAAGGTGGCGGTGCCCAACATCACCTCCAAGGTGGTCGACCGCTGCCTGCAGCTGCACGGCGCGGGCGGCGTCAGCCAGGTCTTCAAGCTGGCCAGCATGTACGCCCATCAGCGCACGCTGCGGCTGGCCGATGGCCCCGACGAGGTCCATCGCGACCAGGTCGGCCGGCTGGAGATCGCCAAGTACAACTAGGCAAGTACAACTGAGCCCGGGGAAAGGGTCGACCGCGAAGGCCGCCGAAAGGCGGCCTTCGTCGTTTGCGTTCGGTTGAGGGCGGCGCGATCCTTCGAGGACGGAGGGTCCAATGGAAAGTCCGCAAGCCAAGCCACAGCACATCAGCGATCATCTCGCCAACGAGCGAACCATCCTCGCCTGGATCCGGACGTCGATCTCGGTGATCGCGCTCGGTGTCGCCATCAACCGCTTCAGCCTGTTCCTCATGGAGTTCTACCGGATCGAACCGCAGGCGCGCGCAGCGAACCGCCACGCCGAGGCGGTCGGTATCGGCCTGGTCGTCCTGGGACTGCTGATCATGTGCGGCGCCATCTGGCATTACCTGCATGTGGCCAACAGCATCGACAGCCAGACCTACCGCGCGCCGCGCCTGGTCATGGCACTGACCTCGCTCGCCGTCGTGGCGGTGGGCGGCGCGATCCTGATCTGGCTGTTCTAGCTAGGCCAGCCCCTGCGGCGACGCTGCGGGGCCGGCGGGCTGGCGCAGCAGCTCGGCCTCGGACGCGCCCGCTTCGTAGGCGGCGATCAGGGTCTCGGGATCGAAATTGACGCCGATCGGGTTCTTCGTGAAGGACTCGGTCTGGAAGTAGGCCGCGGTCTCTTCCTTGGTCTTGAAGCAATCGACCTGCAGCTCGACCGAGTTGCCGTCGGGATCGTGGTAATACATCGACAGCGTCGGCCCGTGATGGATCGGGCGATAGGGCTCGATGCCGGCTTTCTTCAGGCGGCGATAGGTCGACAGCAGCTCGCCGACATCGCGGAAGGTATAGGCGACGTGCGCCAGGCCCCAGCTCTTGGGGTCGGGCGCCTGCAGGCCCGCGATATTCACGATCGCCAGCCGGTGATGCTCCTCGTCGTAGGTCAGGAAGCAGATGAAGTCGTTGCGCTTCACGACGTGCATGTTGAGCACGGTCGAGTACCAGTCGACCATCGGCTGCATGTTGGCCGAGCGCAGCACGAAATGGGCGAACAGCGCCGGCGCGATGGGCTTCTGGTCGAGAGTGCGGGACGCAAGCACGTTGTCCATGGGCGACCTCCTGGAATGCCCCCAGTCTACGCCGCCCGGTGCTGGCGCAACAGCCCATCCAGGCCCAGATGCACCGTTCGGTCGACCCTACCGGAAGAAACAATGAAAACAAACGAGCAGGAAATGCCGCTATCTATGGGGGTCCCGCAGCGGTAGGCTGCGTAACAATAATTTCAGCTGGGCCGTGCGCTCGCAGACGTTGCGGCCAAAACCCGAATTCCCGGAGCTGCAACCATGAAGCTCGCACTCCTGATCGCTGTCGTCGCCGTCGCCGGTACGGTGCTCGCAACCAACAACAACGTCGGCGGGCAACTCCTGGCGGCGTTCCACCACGGTTCGACCGCGCCACATTATCTCGGCTATGTCGAAGGCGAGACGACCCTTGTGGCACCGCCGATTGCCGGCCGACTCGTTTCGCGCCCCGTCGAACGCGGCGGCAGGGTCAAGAAGGGCGATCGGCTCTACGTCATCGATACCTCGCAAGCCGAAGCCGAGGTAGCGCGCGCCGCGGCGACGTTGACGGAATTCCAGGCACGCCACGACAACCTGTTGACTGGCAAGCGATCGGAAGAACAGGACGTGGTACGCGCCCAGCGCCGCGAGCTCGAGGCGGGCCTCACGCTGGCCGAGCAGGAGCTCAAGCGCCAGACCGACCTGACGGCCAAGAACTACAGCACCCGCCAGAGCTACGACCAGGCAGTGGAGAAGGTGGCCGAGCTGCGCGCCCGCGCCGCCGCACTTGCCGCCAAGGAACGCGCCGGTGATCTCGCCGCCCGCGAGTCCGAGATCGCCGCCGCCGCGGCGCTGATCGAACAGAACCAGGCCATGCTCGCGCGCGCCAAGACCCGGCTCGCCGACCTGATGCCGGTCGCGCCCGAGGATGCGCTGGTCGAGAACACTTTTTTCAATGTCGGCGAATGGGTGCCGGCAGGCTCGGCCGTGGTGTCCCTGCTGCCCGACTTCCGCGTCAAGCTGCGCTTCTTCCTGCCCGAAACGGACGTGGCGAAAGCGCGGGCGGGCGGGCGGGTGCGCTTCACCTGCGACGGCTGCCCGCCGGATCTCGTCGCCACGATCAGCTTTGTCTCGCCGCGGGCGGAATACACCCCGCCGGTCATCTATTCGCAAAGCGCGCGCGCCAAGCTCGTCTTCATGATCGAAGCGCGGCCCGAGCCGACACAGCTGCTGCTGCAGCCCGGTCTGCCCATCGCCGTCGAGGAGTTCATGGCGGACGGCAAGTCATGAGCCTGGCGATCGACGTCCACGACCTGGTCAAGCGCTACGGCCGGCGCACCGTGGTCGACCGGCTGAGCCTGTCACTCGAGCAGGGTCGGGTCTGCG
>JABCYT010000676.1 GCA_013290035.1 Alphaproteobacteria bacterium | reverse complement strand
ACAGGGTCGACTTCACCTGCCTGCGCCAGCGGCTGCGCCAGAACGGCGTGCAGGAAAAGATCGGCGCGCTGTGGATCGACCGCTCGTTGCGCAAGATCGGCGCGCGCTGAAGGCTTGCCGGCCCGGTCAGCGCCCGGCAAAGTGTCCGCCATCGCCCGCCCATGAGGCGGCGGAAGGAGCTCCGATGACGACAGCGCTTCAGGCCGTGAAAGTCCGCAAGCTTGCCGACGCCAGCCGGGTCGAGTTCGGTCCGCTCGCGTTCTATCACCCGCTCATTGCCGACGGCGACACGCCGGTTCGCACCGGCATCCAGACCTCGGCGCCGGGCTATGTCGCGCCGATGCACTGGCACCCTTACGTCGAGTTGCTGTTCATCATCGAAGGCGAGGCCGAGGTCTGGCTGCAGGGCGACGAGGCCCGGCCGCTCCGCCTGGATGCCGGCGACTGCGTGGCGCTGCCTGCCGACATTCCCCACAGTTTCCGGACCGTGGGCGACAGGCCGATGCGCCTGCTCGGCATCCATTCGAATCCCGACCGGGTCGTGAACTATCTCGACCGCAAGAGCGACGCCTCGGGTTATCCCGTGCTGGACGGCGAGCTGCAGCCCGTCACGGCGAGCGCACGAACCTGAACAGCACCTTGTCCTGGCTGTAATAGCGCAGCTGGTCGACCACCTTGGGAAAATACGCGCTGCCCACCGTCACCGGCATGAAGGCGTCGAGGTCGAGCGGGCGCACCGCTACGGTGAAGCCCGCCGCCGAGAAGGCCTTGGCCACCGCATCGAGCGAATGGTCGTAGATCGGAATCGACGAACTCTCGACGATCACCGTGCGCCAGCGCGACCATACCGCGCTGTCGGTATGGCAACCCATGGCGGCGACATAGGCGCCGCCCGGGCGCAGCGCCGTCTTCATGTCGGCGGCATGCTGGGCGAGGTCGGGCAGCAGGTAGAGCACTTCGTGGCTGAAGGCAAAGTCGAACGTACGGTTGAGCGCAGCCGCCTTGTCGCCCACTTTATACTCGATCGGGCGGTGGCCCTTCAGCAGGTCGGCACGCGCCACCGATTCGCGCGCGATGTCGATGCCGACGGCGCCGCGGAACGGATTGCGGTCGTACAGCATGCGTAAAAAGCCGCCCTGGTTGCAGCCATAGTCGAGGATCGTCGAATCGTGCAGGTCGTGCGGCACGGAGACGTCGATCATGCGCCGCCAGATCGGCGCATGGGCTGCCCCCATCGCCTCTTCGTCAGCGGGGTTGCGGTTCCAGGTTGCGATCGTCGAGGGGCGTTGCATCGCTTGCTCCCGGTTTCGGGAACAGCTTAACACGCCTCGGCTGCCAGGGGCGGAGGACAAGTGGCCCGGCGATCAGGCCGCCGAAACAGACCATGCCGACGGCGATCGCGGTGAAGACTCCCGCTAGGCCCCAGCCGAGGATCTCCACGGCGAACCAGCCGCCGACCGTGGCGACAATCAGGCGGGTGATGCCGGCAACGAACGGCGCCGTCATGCGGCCCGCGCCCTGGCTGGCAAAGGACAGCGTCATGCCAAGCCCGAACAGGCAGTAGAACGGCGCCACGTGCGTGATGTAGGAAACCGTGGCCGCGACCACCTGGGGATCGCTGGTGAATAGCCGCGCCCAGCCTTCGGGCACCAGCGCCACGATCCAGCCGCAGACGCCCAGCGCACCGGCGGCGATCAGCCCGCCGATCCAGGCAACGCGCACCGCGCGCTTCCAGTCATGCGCACCGCTGGCGACGCCGACCAGCGTGGTGAGGCCCGAGCCGATGCCGAAGGCCAGCGGCACCAGCATGAATTCCAGCCGCACGCCGATGCCGTAGCCGGCCAGCGCGGCGACGCCGAAGCGGCCGACCAGACCGGTCACGGTCATGGCGGTGAGGTTGGCGGTGAAGGCGGAGAACGAGGCGAGCAAGCCGACCTGCAGGATGTCCCAGAACAGGCGGCCCTGCAGCGGAATGCCGCGCAGCGCCGGCACGAAGCCCAGCCTGCCCTTCCACAGCGCCCGCGCCTGCAGGAACGCCGAGACCGTCGAGGTTGTGAGGGATGACACCGCTGGTCCGGCCATGCCAAGGCCCGGCCAATCGCCGATGCCCAGCGCCAACACGTAGGACAGCGGCACCTGGGCGAGTGAGGAGAACAGCATGTAACGGCCCGGCGTCGCCGCGTCGCCGCCGCCACGCAGCAGCGCCGACAGGAAGAAGTTGGCCCAGATCAGGAGCGAGCCGCTGAACAGCACGTGGCTGTAGGCGAGTGCATTGTCCAGCGCCTGGCCCTCGCCGCCCAGCAACCGGTAGAGCGCGGGCGCCGCCGTCCAGGCGAGCAGGGTGAAGAGCAGCGCGAGCCCGGCGCCCAGCACCAGGGCGTGCAGCACCAGCGCGCGCGCATCGGCGATGCGGCCGCCGCCCATCGCGCGGGCCATGGCAGCCGCCACGCCGCCGCCCATGCCGCCGGCGGCCATCATGGTCATCATCATCATGAACGGAAAGACCAGCGCGAAGCCCGCCAGCGCCGGCGTGCCGAGCCGCCCGAAGATGACGGTCTCGGCGATGGCGACGAAGGTCTGGGCGATCATGACGGCAGTGGTCGGTCCCGCGAGCTTCAGCAGGCTCGGGCCGATGGGCGCGGTGAGCAGGGGATGGGACAGGCGATGCTCCGGAATTTCTGTGCATATGCACATTATCAGGGCGCACTCCTCTGTCACCTGACAAACCCTCTGCGCCGCATTAGCTTTCCGACATGACTGACCAGAAACCTTTGGCCAAGCCCACCGTCCAAGTCGAAAACGACCGGGTGATCGTCACCGAATGGCGATTCCCGCCCGGCGGTCACACCGGCTGGCACCGCCACAACCACGATTACGTCGTGGTGCCGGTGACGACGGGCGAGCTGCACATCTTCGATGGCAAGGCGACGGTGCCGGCGCCGCTTAGGGCGGGGGTATCTTAC
>JABCYT010000675.1 GCA_013290035.1 Alphaproteobacteria bacterium | reverse complement strand
TTCCCCGGACCAAAGCTATTGACGCGGGGTGCTCTAGAAAAGAACATTAATTCGCGCGGTCCGCTGCCGTTTTGGCATCGCCCGCCGGAGGGCGAATCGCCATGCATGCCGCGGTCCTGCGCTATTTCGATCATGTCGCGCGCCACGGCTCGATCCGCAAGGCCGCCGATGCGCTGAGCGTCGCCTCCTCCGCGGTCAACCGGCAGATCCTTCGCCTCGAGGACGAGATGGGCGTGGCTTTGTTCGAGCGTGGCCGCAGCGGCGTGCGCCCGACCGCGGCCGGCGAACTGCTGCTGCGTCATGTGCGCGAGACCCAGAACGAATACCAGCGCACGCGGGCGGAGATCGCGAGCCTGGGCGGCACGGTGAGCGGCGACGTCCGTATCATCTCGCTGGAATCGCTCCTGGTGCGCTTCCTGCCACAGGTGGTCGACGAGATGTCGGCCAAGCATCCCAAGGTGAGCTTCACCGTGCTGGCGGTGCATCCCGGCGAAATCGGCGAGGCGCTGCGTTCGGGCGACAACGATTTCGGCGTGCTGTTCGTCGACAACCGTCATCGCGGCGTCGACGTGATCGCCGAGTTCCCGACCGCCGTCGGCGCGCTGATGCGGCCCGATCATCCGCTGGCCGGCCGCAAGACCCTGACGCTCACCGAATGCGTCGGCCATCCCGTGGTCATGCTGCAGGACCGCTGGCTGCTCGACGCCATCATGGCGACGGAGTTCGCCGACTCCGGCGCGCGGCTGACGCCGCGTATCGTCTCCAACTCCATCGAGTTCATGCGCCAGGTGATCAAGTCGGGCCTCGGCATCGGCTTCTTCACGCCGGTCGGCTTCCTGGAGGAAATTAGCCGCGGCGAGCTGGTGCATGTGCCGCTGGTCGAGCCCGGCCTGGCGCAAAGCCGCATCGGCATCCTGGTGCCGCGCTATCGCCGCCTCTCGCCGCCTGCCCGGCTGATGATCAACCACATCAGCGAGCGCCTGCGCGCCTTCGGCGATTTTCTGGCCGCGCCACCCAGGCGTAGCCTCCGGCGCACCGCGACGTCGCGCAGCAGGAGCTGACATGGCGATCATCCTGAGCGGCGGCGCGATCCTGACGGTGAACGGCGCCGACGACTTCCTGCCGGCGGCCGACATCCGTGTCGAAGGCGGCATCATCTCAGCCATCGGCGCCGCCGGCAGCCTGGCGCGGCCGGGCGACACGCTGATCGATTGCAGCGAAGCGCTCATCGCGCCAGGGTTGGTCAACGTCCATACCCATGCCGCGACCGCCTTCTACCGTGGCATGGCCGAGGACAGGCCGCGTGAATTCTGGTCGGCGGGCTACGCCATGCCCGGCCAGGAGCGCTTCACGGTGGAGGACCACGTCTTCTCCGTGCGCGCCGCCTGCGCGGAATTCCTGCTGAACGGCGTCACTTGCATCGCCGACCGGCTCGGCAACATGGATCGCATCGCGCCCGCCATCGAACAGTCGGGCATCCGCGCCGTCGTCGGCCATTCGCTGGTCGACGCCCGGGCGCCGGCCGACTGGAAGACCGCCCATGCCGTGCTCGAACGCTTCGGCACCGACCCCCGCCGGCGCGTCTTCGCGGGCATCGCCCCCCATGCCCTCGACACCTGCTCCGACGCACTCCTGAAGGAGTGCGCACGCCAGGGCGAAAGGACCGGCGCCCGGGTCTTTCTTCATGTCGCGCAAAACGAGCCCGAGGTCGCCGTTGTGCGGCGACGCGGCCATGACGGCGCGCTCGCCTGCCTGATCCAGGCCGGCCTGGCGACGCCCAACACCGTCGCGGCGCACGCTATCTATCTCAGCGACGCCGAGTTCGAGGCCTGGCCGACCTACGGCATCGCCATCGCCCATTGCCCGGCCAGCAACCTCAAGATCGAGGCGCGGACCCTGCCGCTCGCGCGGCTGGTCGGCCGCGTGCCGATCGGCCTCGGCACCGACTGGACGGCCTCGAACAACAGCATGGACATGCTGGTCGAAGCGCGGCTCGCCGCCCTAGTCGGCAAGATGCGCGCCGACGATCCGCAGGCGCTGCCGGTGAGACAGATGGTGCGCATGCTGACGATCGACGGCGCGCGGGTGCTGGGACTCGACGGGCTGATCGGCAGCATCGAAGCGGGCAAGCGCGCCGATATCGTCGTGTTCGACGCCAATCGGCTGGAGACGACGCCGGCGCACGATCCGATGGCCAATCTGATCTATTCGATGGGTCCGCGCTCGGTGCGGGACGTGCTGGTCGACGGCCAGATCCTGGTGCGCAAAGGCCAGCTGACGCGCGATGACGAGGCGGCCCTGGCGCGCCGTCACCGGACCCATGGCAGGGCGCCGTCCTAGCGACGGACGGCGATGGCCACCATGCGGCGAGTCGACTGGGAAATGGTGCCGTCCGGCGCCGCGAGTGCCGCAAGCGCGCGGCCGATGGCGTCACGCGCGGCGGGACGCAGCGCGATCGGCAGGTGGGCAAGAAGATTGCCGAAGGAACTGGCTTCGGAATAGCGCACGAGCATCTGCGACGAGGTGAAGCCGCGCACCGACTCGCGCTCTTCGATCGACTTCACCTCGAAGCCGGCCGCCGCCAGCAACTGGCGCATCTCCAGTTCGTCGACGCGATGGGTGAGCCCCTCGGGCGGCCGCGCATAGGCGTTGAACGGCGGTCGCGCCAATACCTCGGAGATGAGCTCCTGGTAACGCGTTCGAGGACCCTTGGCGCCGCTGCTGATGCCCAGTCGCCCGCCGCGCTTCAGGACGCGCGCGAACTCGCGGAGCGGTCCGGACTTTTCCGGCAGCCAATGGAACACGGCGTTGAGGCACACGACGTCGAAATCGGCAGTCGAGATGATCGACAGGTCGTAGGCGTCGGCGACCTTGAATTGGAGATTGGGCCGCGCCTTGGCCTGGGCGAGCTCGATGCGCAGCGGCAAAGGATCGACGCCCAGCACGTAGCCGCCAGGGCCGACCAG
>JABCYT010000674.1 GCA_013290035.1 Alphaproteobacteria bacterium | reverse complement strand
CGATATGCACGCGCTGCACCGGCTGGCGCGGCGCATCGCTGCGATCCCGGGCGCCGTCGACGCGGCGGCGCACCGTGTGGTCGAAGATATGCACGCGATAGGCGCCGGTCGCCTGCTTCAGAATGCGCTCGACTTCCGGGTAGTAGACGCGGCGCACCTCTTCGTCGTCGAAGAAGTCGCGCACCGCGCTCCTGTGATTGACCAGGGCAAAGCCGTTGGCGTCGAGCGACACAGCGCTGGCGACCGGGCGGGCGTCGTGGATCGCCACCTTGTGCGCCTCATGGCTCGCGTTGCTGCGCGGCACGCCAGGTGGCGGCTCGAACGTGTAGTTGCGCGGACGGTCGAGCATCAGCGCGAGGTAGTTCATGTCGGCTTCGACATACGGCAGGTTGGCGATGATGCTGGCTTGCAGGCTCATGGGCAGGACCTCCGAAATGCTTCAGAGATAACTGGGAGCCGGTCATACCGCGCGCCATGGAGAAGAAGTGCGGCGATCCATGAGTGGACGTAATGCGAAGCGAACAATCTTCTGCCGTTCGAGCGAACGGCAGCAGGTTCAGGTCGTTGCGCGGTCCTGCGCGTAGGCCTCGGCAAGCTGGCGATGGAACGTTGCCACCAGGGCACCTTCGGCTGCCGGCATGCCGTCGTTGCGGTCAGCCTGGAGACGCTCGCAGACATGCTTGATCGTAGCCGCGGCTTGCCTGTGATCGTCGGGCGAGTTGCCGAACACGTGGGTCAGAAGCCGCGTGCGCAGGAAGGTGTGAGGCACGACCTGCTCCATGATCGTCACCGAGCCGGCGCGCCGCACCGCGAGCAGCGGCCAATGCCAGCGGAAATCAGCCGACGGCGTGTGCTCCGCCAGCAGATGCTCGACACAGACCTTCCAGTTGCAGGCGATCTCCGTCGTGAGCGTGCCGCCATAGGCCGGCAGCGACCCGCCGAGGTCGGGCGGCGGGGCGGGCGCGGCGAGACTGAAGAAGACGATTCCCGACACGATGCTGGTGGCGAGCGATGCCAGGTGAAGCTCGGGCGATTGCGGATCCTTGGGCGCGACCGGCGGCGGCGCGCCGAGAAACCTGCCCTGCAGGTCGTAGGTCCAGCCATGGAAGCGGCAGCGGAAGGTCTCGCAATGGCCCGAGGGCGTGCCCACCACCTGCATGTTCTGGTGCCGGCAGGCGTTGCGCAGGACCCCCACAACGCCTTCGCGGTCGCGCACACCGAAGACGCCCCAGCCGCCTACCGTGGCCGAGAGGAAGTCGCCGGGCGTGGCGATCTGTCCCTCGGCACACAGCGACAGCCATTCGGCCGAGAAAACCGTGCGTTTTTCGACCTGGAAGCCGTCGCCTTGGGCGTAATCCTCGGGTTTCATGCGCTTCTGTATACGAATAGGTAATAACTAAGCACCGCGGCAGGGGTAAAATTGACAAACTTGCGCCAGATTGTATACAATTTTCTCATTCCAACCAAAGGAGGCCTGACATGGCGAAAAGTGCGTTCCGCTTGGCTCTCGAAGAAGCGATCGAACAGCGTCATTCGGCCGTGCATCCGTGGAGCGAGGCCTGGACCTCGGGCAAGCTCGACCGCCGCCTGCTGGGCGAGTGGGTGAAGCAGCATTTCCACTATGTCAGTCACTTCTCGGAATGGCTGGGCGCGGTCTACGCCGCCTGCCCGCACTGGGACGTGCAGCAATTCCTGCTGGAGAACATCACCGAGGAGGAAGGCTTCGTCGGGTCGGGCGATTTTGCGCCGGTCCGCCATTCCGAACTGCTGCTCGACTTCGCCGAAACCTGCGGCATGAAGCGCGCCGAGATCCTGAATGCCCAGGTGAACGGCGAGCTCTTGCCCGAGACGCTTGGCCTGCAGAGCTGGTGCGCCGTGCAGTCGACCAAGCCTTTCGTCGAAGCGCTGTCGGGCCTGCTGATCGGGCTGGAAAGCCAGGTGCCGCGCATCTACAGCAAGACCACGCCGCCGCTGCTGGAGAAGTACGGCTTCGCCGAGGACGAGGTGACTTTCTTCACGCTGCACATCGTGGCCGACGCCGAGCATGGCGAGAAGGGCTTCGAGATCGTCGAGAAGTACGCCACGTCGGACGAGCAGCGCACCGCCTGCGTCCGCCTGGTCAAGGAAGCGACGATGATGCGCCGGCTTTATCTCGACGGCGTCTATCGCACCTTCGTGGCGCAGGTCGAGGGCAAGAAACTCGCGGCCTAGTCGGACCCCGCCACGTGCACACCTACAAGACCCTGACGCTCGGCGAGGCGCACACCATCCTCGACGCGGCGCAAAAGAAGGCGGAGGCGCTCGGCATCCCCGAGGTCCTCTGCGTCGCCGACAACGCAGGCTATCCGATCGCGCTTCGACGCCTCGATGGCGGCAAGGTCACCAGCGTGCAGATCGCCATGAACAAGGCCTTCACCGCGGCTGGCCATCGCAAGCCCACGCACAACTACAAGAACGCGCTGCCCGGCGAGGAAGCCTTCGGCATCTTCACCCAGCACGAGGGCCGCTTCACGGTGTTCGTCGGCGGCTTTCCGATCTTCGTCGACGGCCAGTGCGTCGGCTCGATCGCGGCCTCGGGCGGCAACGGCGAGCAGGACATCGCTTGCTGCGAGGCCGGGATCGCCGCTTTCATGGCCACCCTGAAGAAATAGAGCCATGGCCATCGATCGCGCGTCCCTGAGCAAGGTCGTGAGCGACCAGATCCGCAGGCAAATCCTCGACGGCACGCTCAGGCCCGGCGAACGGCTGGTCGAGGACAGGCTGTCGAGCGAACTCGGCGTGTCGCGGGTGCCGGTGCGCGAGGCGCTGCTCGGCCTTTCCATGGAAGGCCTGGTACGGCTCGAACCGCGCCGCGGCGCCACCGTGACGTCGATCACGGCCGCGCTGGTGGCCGAACTGGTCGAGGTGCGCACGCTTCTCGAAGCGCTGAACGCCCGCCTCGCCGCGCGCCGTCACGATCCCAAGATCGTG
>JABCYT010000673.1 GCA_013290035.1 Alphaproteobacteria bacterium | reverse complement strand
TGCCTTCAGATGCACCAGCTGGGAGGTGACGTCGGCGGCTGTGACGTCATATTTCTGCGAGTCGACGATCAGCGATGAGTTGGATCCCAGGCCGTCTGTCAGGCCTTTCAAGTAGTCGGCTCCGTAGTCGTCGTTCTGGTAGAGCACGCCGATCTTGGCGGTCGCGTGGTTCTTGAGCACGTCCGCCGCGTAGATCCGGGCTTCACCCTGGTAGGCCGGCTGCCAGCCCATCGTGTAAGTGTTGGCTGAGTAGTCCTTGCTGAACGTGGTGGCGCCGGTGGCGACGAACAGCTGGGGCACCTTTTTGCCGTTGAGGTAGTCCCGCACCGAAGTTTGAGCCTGGGTCCCAAGGCCGCTGAACATCGCGAATACCTGGTCCTGCTCTACCAGCTGCTTGGTCAGCGGCACGGTGTTCGCCGGGTTGTACCCGTCGTCGAGGATTTTGAAAGTGATCGTGCGGCCATTGATGCCGCCCGTGCTGTTGACGTAGTTGAAGTAGGCCGCTTCCGCGTAAGCGATCGTCCCGTAGGCAGCCGCAGGGCCGGACTGGGCGATCGTGTTGCCGAGGAGGATGGTGCTGCTGGTCACACCGACGTCGGTTGCGGTGACAGGGGTGTTGCCCGAGCCTCCGCAGCCCGCCAGGGCGACCAGAAAGCCCACGAGCGCCGCCAGCCGCCGTCCCGTTCTTGCCATATAACGTCCTCCCATTGGGTTAAAAGATAAATTTAAGCAGTAGTCGAAAGGCTTGAGACATCTATTTCGGGGTGTCTTTCAACAAAATTCGGCTCTAGATAGTCTGGGCGTCTGGCGGCGCCTGTCCAGTACCGCGATCGCCGGCCGTCCGTAAACGGCTCTGAAGGAGGCCATAACCGGCTCTGATCAGGCCCACCCCACCGTTGGGGGCGAAGATCATGATCGCGATCAGCAGCGCACCGTAAGAGACGGCAGGGCCGGCCTTTTCGATCGCAGACGCAACCTGGGCTGGGATCCACGTCTGCGTCGGGATCCACTGCTGCGAGAGGATCGGCAGAAAGAAGGACGCGATGCCGCCGAGCAGCGGCCCCGGAATCGTCCCCAAGCCGCCCACGACAGTGCCGACGAGCAGAAGGATCGAAAGGGAGACCGGGAAGGAATCCGGACTCACATATGCCGTCGCAATCCCGTAAAGGGAGCCGGCGATCCCGGCGTAGAAGGCTGAGATCCCAAACGCCAACGTCTTGTAGCCGGCGACGTTGATGCCGGAGGCTGCGGCGGCCACGTCGCCGTCGCGGATCGCGCGCAGCGCCCGACCCGGCCTGTGCCGCACCAGGTTCCATGCCAGCCAGAAAAGCAGCGCGGCGATGCCCAGCGTCAGGAAATACAGCCAGACCTCGCTAGTCATCTGGAGTCCAAACGGCGG
This sequence comes from Alphaproteobacteria bacterium, assembly GCA_013290035.1. Classification (GTDB taxonomy): domain Bacteria; phylum Pseudomonadota; class Alphaproteobacteria; order Reyranellales; family Reyranellaceae; genus Reyranella. The sequence continues at coordinate 1,571 of JABCYT010000673.1, read as the reverse complement.
CACAGGCGCACGCAGGACGATGCCCTCGGTGCCCTTGGTGAGGTCCACCGGCCGCTTGATCAAGCTGGGCGTCACAACGGCGAGGGCGAACGTGGCCAGCGCCAGGTACAAAGCGGACAGGCGCAGAGCCGGGATGCCGAACAGGAAGCCCACGACGCCGGTGAGCAGACCCGCCGCGGGGATGGTGGCCAGGTAGTCAATGTGATAGCGGTGGATGAGGATCGCCGACGTATAGGCCCCGAGCGCCATGAATGCTCCATGTCCCAACGACAGCTGGCCGCTGTAACCGATAAGGATGTTCAGGCCCATGATCGCGATCGCGAAGATGAGCACTTCGGCCCATTCGAAGGTTTGGAAGTTCGTTGCCACCGACGGCAGGCCGATGAAGAAGATCGCGACGACCAGCAGGAGCCAGCTGCGTGGTGGCGCTTGACGAACGCGACCGAGCACGGTTCAGACCCGCCTTACCGAGGGCCGGCCGAGCAGACCGTTGGGCTTCAGGATGAGGACCACGACGATGATGGCAAGGCCGACCGCTAGCCGCAGGTCGCCGCCGACGAACGGCAGGTATGCGCCCGCGAGGTTGACCGTGACTCCGACGATCACACCGCCGATGACTGCGCCGAGCGGGCTCTCGATGCCGCCGAGGACCGCCGCGGCGAAGGCGTAGATGATGATCGACTGCATCATGTTCGGCTCGAGCAGCAGCACAGGGGCGACCATGATCCCTGACACCGCGCCCACTGCCGAAGCGAGGCCCCAGCCGAGCGCCAGCATCCAGCTTGTCCGCACGCCAAGCAGGCGGCTGGCTTCCGGATGGTGCGCCGCGGCGCGCATGGTGAGGCCGATGGTGGTGTGCTGGAGAAGGAGATAGATCAGGACCAGGACGGCTGCAGAAACGCCGATGACGCCGAGGTCCTGGAGGCTCGCAACCACGCCTCCGATGCTGACGGTGCTGACCGGAAATGGGCTCGAGAAAGCCCGAGGTATGTAGCCCCACAGAAAGCCCGCCGCCCCGTTGACAAGGGTGGCCAGGCCGAGGGTGATGATCACGAGCGTGAGCACCGGAGCGCGCTCAACCGGCCGGATCACGATGCGCTGAATGAGGACGCCGCCGGCGAAGGCGATCAATAGCGTGAGTGGAAAAGCGATCCAGTAGCTGAGCCCGTGGTCGACCAGCGTGAACGCGATAAACGTGGCGAACATCGCCATCTCGCCTTGAGCGAAATTGACGAGACCCATTGCGTTGTAGATGAGCACGAGCGCGAGAGCGAGGCTGGCGAAGACGCCGCCGCTGGCGATCCCGCTGACGACCTGCTGCATAAACTCTTGCACTTCAGTAGCCCAGATACGAACGCCGGACCGACTCGTTGCCTCTCAGGTCGGCGCTCGCGCCGCTGACTGCCACCCGGCCGACCTCGAGCACATATGCGTCGCTCGACATGTCCAACGCGAGTCGCGCGTTCTGCTCGACCAGCAGGATCGCAACCCGGTCGGACTGGTTGATGGTGCGAATGATGTCGAAGATCGCCCGCACGACGATTGGCGCCAGCCCCAGGGACGGCTCGTCG
>JABCYT010000672.1 GCA_013290035.1 Alphaproteobacteria bacterium | reverse complement strand
CCGGCCGCTGCCGCAGGGCCACGAGATCCTGTGGCGCAGCATCGAGGCCAACACCCCGCGCGGCGGCATCCAGCAGGTCACGATCTGATTGCTTGGGGGTGCGCCCCCGGCCATCACTCGACGATGGCGGCCTGCACCATGGTCCGGAACTGGGTGCGCAGGAACCGCGTGTCGCCCTCACTCGCCTGCACCATGTAGATCGCCACGAGTTCCTCCTTGGGATCGACCCAGAAGGTCGTGCCGGCGGCGCCCGACCAGCCATATTCGCCGACCGACCCTTCGATCGCCGAATCGCCCAGCCGCGTATGCACCTCGAAGCCCAGGCCGAAACCGAAGCCGTCCGGCCGTCCCGGCCGGTTGCCGACGTGATCGGCCGTCATGAACTCCAGCGTCTTCTTGCCGATGATGCGCTGGTCCTGGAAGGCGCCGCCATTGGCCAGCGCCATGGTGAAGCGCAGGTAATCCTCGGTGGTGCTCAGCATGCCGCCGCCGCCGGATTCGTACTTGGCGCCGTCGTCGACCTTGAAGCGCGCCGTCATCGGCGGGCCGTTGGGCTTCTGGCCGGGCTGCGCGGCGCGCGCCAGCTTGGCGGCCGGCACCTGGAAGCTGGTGTCGACCATGCCGAGCGGCCGCAGCACGCGCTCGGACAGCGCCTCGCTGAACTTCTTGCCGGTCAGGACCTCGATCAGGCGGCCCTGCACGTCGACCGCCACGCTGTACTCCCAGCGGGCGCCCGGCTGGAAGAGCAGCGGCAGCGCCGACAGGCGGTGCACCATCTCCTCGACGGTGGCGGTGCGGTCGCCGATCTTGGCGTTGACGTACGCCTGGTGAACCAGCGACGTGCCGCGATTGCCGTAGGTGAGCCCCGATGTATGCCGCAGCAGGTCCTGCACCGTCATCGCCCGGTCGGGATCGCTGAGATGCAGAACCGGCTTGCCGTCGGGCCCCGCGGCTTCGGTGCCGACCTTCATCTTGCCGATCTCGGGCAGGTATTTCGCCACGGGATCGCTCACCTGCAGCTTGCCTTCCTCGACGAGCTGCATCAGCGCGATGCTGGTGATCGGCTTGGTCATCGAATAGATGCGGAAGATCGAATCGAATTTCATCGGATCGTCCGAATCGGGCGCACGTTTGCCCTGCACCGACAGCCACGCGACCTTGCCGCGCCGCGCCACCAGCATGACCGCGCCGGGCATCAGCCCGTCGTCGATATTCTGCTTGGTGGCGGCTTCGAGACGCTTGAGCTGTGTCGACGAAAGTCCCACCTCCTCCGGCTTCGCCGCCATCGGCAGGCTGCCGTTCTCGGCATGGGCCGCTGTCGCGATTGCCGCGAGGCAAAGGGCAAGGATGATTTTTTTCATGGCGCTTCCTCCCGGGAAGATTGCGCCAGTATAGCTAGGCGCGGCCTTCCAACAACGGCCGCTCGCGCTGGAAGAGGTCGATCACGGCGTCCATGACCGCGCGCACGCGCGGCAGGGCACGCAGGTCGCGATGGACCAGCAGCCACTGGTCGGCGAACACTTCCGGCAGCACGCCGCCGACGCGCTTCAGCGCCGGATCGGGATCGCCGAGGTAGCAGGGCAGCACGGCGAGGCCGGCGCCGGCGCGCGCCGCTTCGTGCACCACCAGCCAGTTGTTGCATCGCACAGTGGGCCGCGTACCCCCCAGGCGTTCGAGCAGCCAGTGCTGGCCCGGCATGTAGCTGTGGTCGTCGTCGAAGCCGATCCACGGCAGCCCGTCGAGGGCGCCCTTGCGGCCGAGCGGGAAATCGCGCGCGGCGTAGACGGCGTAGGCGACGCGGCCCAGCTTGCGCACGACGATGCCGGCCAGTTCCGGTACCTGCTCGCGGATCAGCAGGTCGGCTTCGCGCCGCGACAGGTTGGCGAGCGTGTGGCTCGCGGTCACCTCGAACTCGATCTGGCGCAGCCGGCCGCGCAGCCAGGCGAGGTGGCGGGCGATCAGGGCAGCCATCGCCTCGCCGGCCGACAGCCGCACGACGCCGCTCACCGTGTCGCTGAGGCCGGCGCTGCGGCGATGGATCGAGAGCGCGGCTTTTTCCATCGCCTCGGTGTCGGCTAAAAGCTCCTCGCCGGCCGAGGTCGGCACGAAGCGGTCGGGCAGGCGCTCGAACAGGCGCGCGCCGATCTGCTGCTCGAGCGCCTGCACGCGGCGCGACACGGTGGGATGGCTGACGCCCAGCGCCTTGGCCGCCGTGGTGAGCGTGCCCTCGCGGGCCAGGGTCAGGAAAACACGGAGATCGTCCCAGTTGGCATCCATGTTCAGAATTGTACAGGTGATCTTCCAAATTGTGGACTGACGAATATTGACGTTCGGCTTAGCATGACCGCCATGCACATCGAACCGCGTCTTCTGGTCTTCACCAAGGGCGTGCGCGGGCGTATCGCCGGCGCCGTCGCCATCGGCCTTTTATCCGTCGGACTGGGCGTCGCCCGCCTAGGCCTGCTGGGCTGGCTGATCGGCCAGGTTTTTGCCGGCCGCACGCTCACCCAGCTGGTGCCGTCCGTCCTGCTGATCGCCCTGGTGATGGTGCTGCGCGGCACGGCCGAGCATTGGCGCGCCGTGGTGGCGCACGAGACGGCGGCGCGGGTGCAGAAGGCGCTGCGGCGAACGCTCTACGACCGCATAGCCGCCCTCGGGCCGGGCACGGTCGGCCGCCAGCGCTCGGGCGCGCTGACGCTGTCCATGATCGACGGCGTCGAGCAGCTCGAAACCTATTTCGGCCAGTTCCTGCCGCAGTTCCTGATCGCGCTGCTCTCGCCGCTGCTGATCTTCGCCGTCGTGGCCTTCATCGACCTGCCGGTCGCGCTGGTCATGCTGGGCTTCGCGCTGGTGGCGCTGTTCGCGCCCGGCCTGTGGCACAAGTTCGACATCAAGAACTCGCAGCGCCGGCAGAAAAGCTACGCCTCCTTTGCCGCCGAATTCCTCGATTCGATCCAGGGGTTGGCGACCCTCA
>JABCYT010000671.1 GCA_013290035.1 Alphaproteobacteria bacterium | reverse complement strand
CCGAAAGTTCGACGGAAATGCCAGGGGCGGCGCTGCGCGGCGCCCGTGGCACCCTGCGGGCTCATCCGCCTAGGCGGCCGATCTCTGCGTTGCCGGCTGCGCTACTCGCCTACAGGTCTACCGACATGCGCGCTGCGTTGCTCGCCGGCGCCTTGAGCTCGGCCGCCGATGCGGCGATTTTCCGCCGAACCTCCGGAGCAGGACACTAGCACCGGACGGAAGCTTTCGTCTTGCTGAATAGTTTAATATTCTGAAACTATGTCCCAGCCCTCGACCGAAGACGCCCTGGCGGCCTACAAGACGCTTCACCGCGCTCTTTTGACGTCGACCGCCGGCAAATGGCGCGACCTCGACCTCTCGATGCAGCAGCTGCGCGCGATTTATTTCCTCAGAGACGAAGAAGGCATGTCGGTGGGGCGGCTGGCGGAGCTGTTCGGAATCGGCCTTCCCGCGGCGAGCCTGCTCGCCGACCGCCTCGTGCGATCCGGGTATGTCGAGCGCCGTGACGATCCCGCGGACCGCCGGCGCGTGCTGCTGAGCCTGACGCGCACCGGGCTGCGCCTCGTCACCGATCTCCGCGAAGGCAGCCACTCGCTGCTGCGCCGCTGGATGTCCTCCCTGTCGGATGAGGACCTCGCAGCGCTGACCCGCGGCTGGCGCGCGCTCGCCGAGGTGGCGTCGAATCACGGCCGGGTCATGGAGCACAGCGCGCTATGACCGCAGTCGCCGCACGCGAGACGGCCGCCGCGACCGAGAAGAAGGGCATCGATCGTGGTGTCATGGCCGTCTTCGCCGGCCTGATGCTTGGCTCGCTGGTCGCGTCCCTGAACATGACCCTGGTCGCCCCGGCGCTGCCGACGATAGTCGCAGAGCTCGGCGGCATCGCCGACTACAGCTGGATACCGATCTCCGCGATGCTCGCTTCGACCATCGTGGTGCCGGTCGCCGGCAAGCTCTCCGACATCTACGGCCGCAAGCCGCTCTACATGACAGGAATCGTCGTGTTCGCGGTCGGATCGGCACTGTCAGGCGTCGCCCCGAACTTCTGGTTCCTGGTGTTCGCGCGCTTTGTGCAGGGCGCCGGGATGGGCTTCATCATGCCGCTGTCGCAGGCCATCATCGGCGACATCATCTCGCCGCGCGAGCGCGGCAAGTACCAGGGAATGATGGGCGCGTCGTTCGGTGTGGCCTCGATCATCGGCCCCGCGGCCGGCGGTTACATCACCCAGAACTTCAGCTGGCGCTGGCTCTTCTTCATCAACATCCCGTTTGCGATCCTCACGCTCCTCGTGGTCGCCGTCTACATGCACGTTCCCAACGAGCGGCGCAAGCACGCGATCGACGTGTGGGGCAGCATCACCCTGTCAGCGGGCATCACGTGCGCGCTGCTGGCGACCGTTTGGGGCGGAGGCCAGTACCCCTGGGACTCGTGGCAGATCATCGGCCTCTACTCCTCGGCCGCGGTCCTCCTTGCCGCATTCGCGTGGGTCGAGACGCGGGCGCCCGAACCAGTGCTGCCGCTGCGACTCTGGAAGAGCAGCATCTTCACCTTCTCCAACATCGCCGGCGCGGGAGTGGCGATGTCGATGTTCGGGGCGATCTTCTTCCTGCCGGTTTTCGTCCAGGGCGTGATCGGCAACAGCGTCACGAACTCCGGCGCCATCCTCGTGCCGATGCTGGTGGCGATGATCGTGACCAGCATCGGAAGCGGCCAGTTCATCTCGCGCACAGGCCGCTACAAGATTCCCCTGCTCGTCGGGTTGATCGTCATGGGCGCCGGCTTCTACATGCTCTCGACGTTCGACATCCACACGACCAATCAGACCGCCATCGAGGCGATGATCCTGATCGGGCTTGGCCTGGGCGTGAGCATGCAGACCTACACGCTGGTGGTACAGAACTCGGTGAGCCGCCAAGACATGGCCGTGGCAACGTCCGCCACGCAGCTCTCGCGCTCGATCGGCGCCGCGGTCGGCCTCGCCATTCTCGGCACGATCCTCACCCAGGGCCTCGCAACGTCGATGGCGAAGTACCTGCCCGCAGCCGCCCTCAAGCAGTTCCAGGCGGCCGGCGCTTCGACCGCCGGAGCAGTGTTCGACCCGACGCAGCTGGCGCACCTTCCGCCCGCGATCGCGGCCGGCATCAGACACGGCCTGGCTGACGCCATCCACCCTGTCTTCATGGCCGGCCTGCCGATCATCGCGGTCGCCTTCATCGCGACATTGCTGATCAGGGAAGTGCCTCTGCGCCAGACCGCGCATGTGGCCGCGGGACGCGCACGAGCCGAGCACGCCGCCGAATAAACTAGGCCGCAGCCTTGGCCAGCCCGCCGCCGTCCACCAGCCTGCAGCGCGCGCGCTGGGCATTCTGGCTGACGTGTGGCCTGGCAGCGATCGCCAGCGTCGAGCTCCTGGTGCTTGGAGGAGGCTTCGGCCGCCTCGGCCCTCCGATCATCTCGTTCGCAATTGCCGCGCTCGCCTCCGGTGCCTGCGCACTGCTGTACACGCGCGGCCGGCACGTGGCCACGGCGCTGTACTTCCTGGCCAGCCTCGCGATCGTCTATGGCATCCTCGCCATGCTCACCTTGCCGCTTCGCCTGGCGGTTATCGGTGCGTGTCCGCCGGCTCCCGCCGCCTGCGGCGCCGGCCTTGAACGGTCGCTGACGAGCGGCGAGTCGAACGCCCTGGAGCTGGCGATCGTATTGGGGATCGCGGCGATCGTGTCCGGCTACCTCGGCCTGGCGATGCTTCGCCGGCGCGAGGCGCGCCCGTTTAGAGCATCCGCTGCAGACACGCCGCGCAACCCAACGGTCCCCACGCGGCGCATTCCTCCGGTGGTCGCCCGGCCCCAAGCCTCGGTCGAAACCGGAACGACCGAGACAGCCGCGCCACCGACGCCGGTGAAGGTCGAATCCGAGCCCGACCTCGAACCCGTCCTCGAGCTCGCGGCCCCCGTCGAGCCGCTCGAGCTGCCGGC
>JABCYT010000670.1 GCA_013290035.1 Alphaproteobacteria bacterium | reverse complement strand
CCTTGCCAAGATCGGCCTTCTTCTTGCCGAGGCTCTTGAACTCCGGTTCACCATCCCGAATCAGATCCTTCGCATCGCCGCCTAAGAGGTCGATCAGCTTTTCGACTTCGGCCTTGCTCGGTGGCTCCTTGAGATACTCGCGGATCGCGGGTTCTATTCCCTTACGGCGCAGAAGCTCGAGGGTCTGTCGCGACTTGCTGCAACGCGGGTTGTGCCAGATCGTGACGGTCATGCTCGAACCATGGCTTTGCCGTCACGCCTCGTCCAGTGCGTCGGGGCCGGGTGCATCGATCACCTTTTTGGCAACGTCGTAGGCGAAGCCGGCGCGGGCCATCGCCGCCAGGTCGCGCGCCCGGTTGTCCTTGCGGTCCTTGGGCAGCCGGTAAGGGCCGAGCCGCCGCCGCCGCGCCAGGGCCGCCGCGGCCCGCCGCTCGCGCAGGCCGGGATCGGTATCGAGTTCGAGGTCGAGGGCCGCCATCGCCTGGTCGAGCGTGTCGCCGTCGACGCCGGCGATTTGCAGTTTGCGACGGGTGAGCCGGGTCGACGTGCCCCGCCGGTGCAGCGCGCGCGCCTTGGTCTGGGCGAAGGCCTTGTCGTCGATCACGCCGGCGGCGACGAACTTGGCGATGATAGCGTCAATCGCCTGCTTGACGTCGTCCATCACCGGCGCATCGAGCATCCTGGCCTTGGCAACCCGGCGGTTCAGCACGCGGCGCAGGCCTTCGGCCGTGCTGGGATAGCGCTCGAGATAGAACGCGGCGGCGTTCTGCAGGTATTTGGCGGTGATCGGTCTCGCCGTGCGCTTCACGGGCGCCTTCTCTACGGCCGGTAGCCGAAGCTGCGCGGGCCGGCCTTGCGCATCGGCGCGGCAAGATTGGCGAACTCGCACAGCAGCGGCCGCGTATCGCGCGGATCGATGATCTCCTCGACGCCGAAACGTTCGGCGGTGCGGAACGGCGAGCGCACCTTGTTGAGCCTGGCCTCGATGGCGGCAAGGTGGGCGGCCGGATCGGGTGAGGCGGCGAGCTCGGCCTTGTAGGCGGCCTCGATGCCGCCTTCCAGCGGCAGCGAGCCCCAGTCGCCCGAGGGCCAGGCGTAACGGAAATTGTACTTCTGCCAGTTCTGGTGCCCCGCACCCGCCACGCCGAACGATTTCCGCATCAGGATCGAGCACCACGGCGCCTGCGATTGGTAGATCGCCGCCAGGGCCCGCGCGCCGTGCCGGATGGTACCGGCCTTCTCAGCCGTAACGCCGATCACGAAGCCCGGGATGTCGACGAAATGCACGACCGGCAAATGGAAGGTCTCGGCGAAGTCGACGAAGCGGATGACCTTGTGGCTGGCATCGGCTGTCCAGCCGCCGCCATAGACGAAGGGATCGCTCGCCAGCACCGCCACCGGCCAACCATCGAGCCGCGCCAGGCCGGTGACGACCGAGCGGCCCCATTGCTTGCCGATCTCGAAGAACGAGCCGCGATCGACGCAGGCTTCGACGATCGGCCGGATACGATAGACCTTGCGACGGTCGCGTGGGATGGCGTCGAGCAGGGAGGCGTCGCGGCGGCCGGCATCGTCGTTGCTGGGCGCCCGCTCGCCGAGGCCATCGATCGAGGAGGGCAGGTAGGAAAGGAACCGGCGCGTGCGCGCAAAGGCTTCGTCCTCGCTCTCGACCTCGTCGTCGACCGCGCCGTTCTGGGCGTGGATCTCCGTGCCGCCCAGCTCTTCCTTGGTGACGTTCTCGCCCAACCGCGCCACCACCGGCGGCCCGGCCACGAACATTTGCGAGATGCCCTTCACCATCAGCGAATAATGCGAAGTCACCAGGCGCGCCGAGCCGAGGCCGGCCACGGAGCCGAGACCCAGCGCCACCACCGGCACCTTGGCGAGATTGTCGACGACGTGCTCCCACGCCGGATTGCGTGGCACGTAGGTGAAGCCGGAAGTCTCGTAAGTCTTGACCGATCCGCCGCCGCCGGTGCCGTCGACCAGGCGCACCATCGGGATGCCGAGCTCGCCCGCCATCTGCTCCGACAGCATCTGCTTTTCCCAGATCGAGGCATCGGCGGCGCCGCCGCGCACCGTGAAGTCGTCGCCGCCGACGGCCACCGTGCGGCCATCGATGCGGCCGCGGCCCATCACGAAGTTGGACGCCATGAAGTCGGTGAGCTGGCCCTGCTCGTCGTATTGCGCCTTGCCGGCGATGGCGCCGATCTCGTGGAACGAGCCGGCATCGAGCAGGCGCTCGATGCGCTCGCGCACCGTGAGCTTGCCGCCGTCATGCTGGCGCTTGATCTTGTCGGGCCCGCCCATGCGGCGCGCCATTTCCTCGCGCCGTCGCAGTTCGTCGATCTCGGGTTGCCAGCTCATCGGTCAGCCTCGCCCTCTTCACGCACGCAACGGGATTCCCACCATCTCTTGCAGCTCGTCGATCGCGGCGTCGGGGTCGTCGACCTTTATGGTGCGCATGCCCATGGCGCGCGCCGGCTTGAGGTTGATGCCGAGATCGTCGAGATAGACGCAGCGCTCGGGCGGCACGCCCAAAAGCGCGCAAGCATGGCGATAGATGCGCGGGTCGGGCTTGCGCCAGCCGAGCCTGCTCGATTCCACGACATGCTCGAACAGCGTCATGATTTCGGCCACGGCTTTCGCCTTGTCGGCACTGCGGGCCATGCCCGGGCCTTCGCCCGATTTCATGTTGTTGGTGATACAGGCGACGCGGAATGCCGCCTTGCAGCGGCGCAGCGCCTCGACCATCTGCGGCCGAATGTCGCCGCTTAGTGACTGCAAAATTCTCCAGCCGTCCAGGCTATGGCCCTGCTGGCGCGCTTCCTCTTCGAACAGGGTGACGAAACCTTCGAGGGAGACCTCGCTTCGTTCCATCTTTGCCCAGGCATTGGCGTCCGGATTGCGCGCGTTGAGGCTACGGATGAAATCTTTGGGAAGTCCGGCCTCCGCCTCGTAGCGATTGAAGGCCTCG
>JABCYT010000669.1 GCA_013290035.1 Alphaproteobacteria bacterium | reverse complement strand
TGGCGAGTTGGCTGCCGTTGGTGGTGAGGGTGAGTTCGTCCAGCGCGCCGCTGTCGAGGTGCCGGCCGAGTCCGCGGAAAAGCGACATCACGTTCTTGCGCACCAACGGCTCGCCGCCGGTCAGCCGGAGCTTCTTGACGCCGCGCCGGACGAAGGCCGAGCACAGGCGCTCCAGCTCCTCGAGCGAGAGAACCTCGGCCTTGGGCAGGAAGGTCATGTCCTCGGCCATGCAATAGACGCAGCGGAAGTCGCAGCGATCCGTGACCGAGACACGCAGGTAGGTGATGGAGCGACCGAAGGGGTCGATCATGGCAATTCCGTTAAAGACGCCCGGATAATGGGCACGCTGCAGCGTCCCTGCAAGGGGCGATTGGCCGCTATGAATCCCCGCCGACGCTGGGAAGACGGCCATTTTTCAAGGCTTCAAGCAGCGCCTCGTGGTCGCGTTCGGTCTGTTTGGCGTAGGCGGTGGCGAAGGCGCCGATTGCTTCGTCGAAGGCCGCGCTCTTGCCGAGATAGGCCGACAGGACGACGGCGTCGGCCGTGCGGGCATGGGCGCGCGCCAGCACCTCGCCGCAGGTCGCGGCATAGCGCCGGAAATTGCGCGGCGACATGACCTCGAGCGCTGGCTTGATCTTGGCGTCGCGCAGCTGGCGGACATAGAGGTGGCGGCCGGTCGGGCCGGTGGCGAAGCCCAGCAACATGTCGCTCGCGGCCTGCAACAGACGCTGGCCGCGGACCACGCGCTCGCCGTGATGGGCGTAGGGGCTGGTGCCGGCATAGGCCTCGAGTACCGAGCGGGTGGCTTCCTTGAACTGCAGGTAAAGCGCCTCGCCGTCGCCCGAGACCATCAGCAGGACGCCGCAGAGCGTGCCGACGGCGCCGACCCCCACTACCTTGTAGGCCGCATCGGCCAGGCGATAGCGTTGCAGGAGCGTGCGGCGCTCGGGGGTCAGCGATTCGGCGTAGTCCACCATCGCCGCGTCCACGGCGGCCCGGAAGGCGGCAGCATCGGCGGATGCGGGGTGAAAGACGGTGTGCTCGGGGTTGTCCTCGATGTGCGGCGCGGCACCTTTGCGATGGCTGATCGCCGCGATCTCGACCGGATGGGCACGCGCGGTACCGGCCTTGCGCACCACGCGCGGGTCGATGCCGGTCGTCTCCACCGTGTTCACGTCGTCGAGATTCAAAGCGAGATACCAGGCGCCGAGCACCGGCATGCCGGCGACTTCGGCCATGGTGGCGCGGTAGCTCCGGGCCACGATCTGGGCGAGTTCAGTGCGTGCGTCCCTGGGCAGGACATCGAGCGTGGCCACGACGAAGCTCGTGGCCAGGCGCTTCAGGTCCCATTCCCAGGGCGCCACCGCCGTCTCGTCGAAATCGTTGATGTCGAAGGCAAGCCGGCGCTCGGGCGTGGCGAAGCCGCCGAAGTTGAGACAATGGCAGTCGCCGCCGGCCTGCACCGCGAGGCCGCTGGCCGGAGTCGCCGCGAGATCGCCGGCCATCACGGCGGCGGCGCCGCGCAGGAAGGTGAAGGGAGAGGGCTTCATGCGCGCGTAGCGCACGGGCAGCAGGTCAGGCAGGCGCGCCTCGCCCTGTTCGATCAGGATCTCGACGGGATCGCGCCGGTCGGCGGGCGGCTTCCACACGCCGTGGTGCCGGCGCGCCGCCTTCTCGCGCAGGGCGCGGCCGCGCTCGATGCGTTGCTGGATGGGCAGGGTGTGGGTTTGCGGCGGCAGGAGCCCGGAGAATTCCTCAACCATGGGTTGATACTGGCACGAGCCGCAGCAGGTTGTCGATAGTGTCGGCCTCGGCTGCCGGTTTGTCAGTCCTTATGCGATTGATGCGCGGGAAGCGCATGGCCAGCCCCGACTTGTGGCGGGTCGAGCGGGCGATGCCGTCGAAGGCGATCTCCAGCACCAGTTCGGGTGAGACCTCGCGCACCGGGCCGAAGCGGTTGATCGTGTGGTCGCGCACCCATTTGTCGAGCCAGCGCAGCTCCTCGTCGGTGAAGCCGAAATAGGCCTTGCCGACCGGCGCCAGCTCGCGCTTGCCGTCGGCCTCGCGCCAGCAGCCGAAGGTGAAGTCGGAATAGAACGAGCTGCGTTTGCCATGCCCGCGCTGGGCATACATCATCACGCAGTCGGCCAGCATGGGATCGCGTTTCCACTTGAACCATGGGCCCTTGGGCCGGCCGGCGAGGTAGGCACTGTCGCCGCGCTTCAGCATCAGGCCCTCGATGCCGTCGCTTGTCATGGCGTCGCGCAATTGGGCGAGATGGGCCCAGTCCGTGAAGGTCACCAGGGGCGAGAGGTCGAAGCGCTGGCGCGGCCTTTTGGCCATCCAGGCTTCCAGCCGGCCGCGCCGCTGGTCGAAGGAGAGGGCGCGCAGATCCTCGCCCTCGAGCCACAGCGCATCGTAGAGACGGACATGGGCGGGATGCTCCTTCAACATCCTGGGCGTCACGGTCTTGCGGTTGAGCCGCTGCTGCAGGTCGTTGAACGGCGCCACCGCCTCCTCGCGGCGGACCAGGAGCTCGCCGTCGAACACGCCGTCGAAGTCGATGGCCTCGACGATGTCGGGAAAAGCATCGGAGACGTCCTCGCCGGCGCGGCTGTAGAGCCGCCTGACGCCGCCCGAGGAGGCGACCTGCACGCGAATGCCGTCCCATTTCCATTCGGCTCGGAAGTGCGCGGGATTCAGCGTATCGAGCTCGGCGCGGTCGATGGGATTGGCCAGCATCGGCGGCAGGAAGGCGCCGCCGGCGTTGCTGCTGGGCCTGGGTGCTCCCGCCAGCAGCCAGTCGAACAAGGGCCGGTAGGGTGCGGAAAGGCCGTGCCAGATCTCTTCCACTGCATCGACCGGCTGGCCGCCGATATTGGCGACAGCCTGCTTGGCGAGCCGTGCCGACACGCCGACCCGCAGCGCGCCGGTCAAGAGCTTCAGAAGGGCCCAGCGTCCCGTCGAATCGAGGGCG
>JABCYT010000668.1 GCA_013290035.1 Alphaproteobacteria bacterium | reverse complement strand
CGGTTGGTGCTGCCAAGGAAGGTGCCGCCCTGGCGCGCCAGCGCCGCATCGAGCCGGTCGGGATCGAGCGTCAAGGCCTCGACTGGCCGCTCGAGTAGGCCGAGCGTGCCATAGCGGATGCCGATGGTGGTCCAGCCGTAGCCGTGATGGGCACGCAGGGCCACGGCGCGGATGGTGGCGTTCAGCCCGGCGCAGTCGCCGCCGCTGGTCAGGATTCCGATTCGCTTGGTCATGAACCGCCTCCGCGCCTAGTCTAACAAATGGCCCGTACCCCGAAAAAACAACCGACCTTGTTGACCAAGAGGCTGCGTCTGCGGCCTTTTCGCGGCAGCGACCTCGCGGCCATGCACGCGCTCTACGGCGATGCCGACAATCTTCGCTACTGGAGCGTCGAGGCAAGCCCCAACCTGGCGAACACGCGGAAGTCGCTGCGCTGGCATCTCGCCTACCGGCCGCGCCACTACGTGATGTGGGCGATCGAGGAGCGCGCCGCCCGCGAAGGCGACGGTCGCGGCGTCATCGGCATGATCAACTACCATCGTCGTGACCTGCGCGAAAAACGGGTCGACGTCGGCTGGCTGATGCTGCCGCAGCACCAGGGCAAGGGCTACGCGGCCGAGGCCGGCCGCGCGCTCCTGCGCTACCTGGTCGACGAGCTCGGCATCCACAAGGTCGAGGCGCTGATCGCGCCCGACAACAAGCCGTCGGCCGCACTGGCCAGGCGCCTGGGATTTCGCCTGGAGGGCGGGCCGATCCGCGACCGCTGGTTCGTCGCGGGCCGCTGGCTTAGCGTCAATATCTACGGCCTGCTCGCCGGGGAGGAACGGTAATGCGACCGGTATTCGATCCCAGTGCGGTTCATCACCTGAAGCACCAGGGCGCCGTCGATGCCGACGGCCACGTCCTGGAAGATGCGGGCCTGTGGGACCGCTACATCGAAGCCAAGTACCGCGACCGCGCGCTGCGCATGAAGCGCGACGCCGACGGGCTGGAATATCTCGAGATCGGCGGCATGCCCAGCAAGCGCACGCGCAAAGGCTATCCCGCCACCTTGGGCCGCATGGGCCAGAAGGATCTCGACGCCTTCAAGCCGCATCCCGACAAGACCTACGCCGCCAACATGCCCTACGGCGCCTGCAATGCCGAAGAGCGCCTGAAGCTTCTGGACGCCGAGGGTCTCGAAGCCGCGGTGCTCTATCCCACGCTCGGCATCCTGTGGGAGGCCGAGCTTGGCGACGTCGAACTGAGCCAGGCCTACTGCCGCGCCTACAACCGCTGGATCGCCGATTTCTGCCGCGACTCGAAGGGCCGACTGATCCCGATCGCCCATCTCTCGTTGGGAGACCCGGCGGCGGCGGCCATCGAACTGGAACGGGCGGTGAAAGACGGCTGCCGCGGCGCCTTCGTCGTGCCCTTCGCCTGGACGCACAAGGCGCACGGCGATCCGGCGCACGATGCGGTCTACGCCAAGGCCGTCGAGCTCGACGTGCCGATCGCCATCCATCCCGCCTTCGAGCCCTTCGAGCTGCGCTCGCCGCGCTTCGAGAACGGCCATCGCCTGTCGCTGCTCGCCGCGGCGACGGCGGGCGACGGCGTGCGCCAGGCCTTCACCACCTTCTTCGACTTCGCGACCTTCGACCGCTTCCCCAGGCTGAAGCTCGTGCTGCTGGAATCCGGCGCCGGCTGGATCGGCTACTGGCTCGACCGGCTGGATGGCGTGTCGACCGCCACCTTCCTGGGCGGCCGCGCGCCGTTACAAATGAAACCCAGCGACTATTTCCGCCGCCAGGTCTGGATCTCGGGCGATCCCGACGAGCGCACCCTGCCCGCCATGATGAAGACCTACGGCGCCGACCGCTTCTTCTGGGCGTCGGACTATCCCCATCCCGACCACACCGGCGATTACCTGCTGGCGCTGGAGGAGATGGTGGACTCAGTCCCCGCCCCGGCTCGCGCCGGTCTCTTGGGCGGCAATGTGCGCCACGCGTTCGGCTTCTGAGAAGCACGCTGCGCTTGCAGTGAGATGAGCCGGCCGGCACTATAGCGCGGAGTGCCTGGGAAAGCGTTGGAGGCTCCGTGAAGTCGACCATCGCTTGTATAGTGTTGCGTTTTTGTTTCGTGTTGTTCGCAGGCTTCGCGCTGCTGCTCGCTGGCACGGCAGGACCAGCCCATGCCCAGTGTACGCAAACTGGCACGACCGTGACCTGCACCGGTCCCTCACCGGCGGGCTTCAACGCCGGTGCACAGAACGGGCTCACCGTGACCGTGCAGCCGGGCGCCACGGTCGGCACCGGCATCACTCTCAACGCCAACAACAGCACCGCAAATCTCGGGACCATTTCGGTCGGCAACCTCGGGTTCGGAATCCATGCCGGCGCCAACAACCAGATCACCAGCTCGGGCACCATCACGGGTGGCGTGGGCAGCGCGGGTATCTCCGCCGGTAGCGGCACCGGCGTGATCAACAGCGGCACCCTGATCCTCGGCGACGGCGGCGCCGGCATCGTGTTGACCGGTGCGGGCTCGATCCTGAACTCCGGCAGCGTCACCGCCGGCATCAGCGGCGGCGGCGGCAGCTTCGGCCTGCAGGGGCCCAACGTCACCAACACCAGCACAGGCCGGATCGCCGTCACCGACGTCGGCGTTGGAATCTTCGGCACGGCCGATTTCGGCACCCTGACCAACAACGGCGCCATCGTCGCCGGCCCAGCGGGTATGGGCATCTTCAGCCTCGCCAACTCCCTCACCGTCATCAACAACGGCTCGATCTCGTTCGGCGGTTGCGGTACCGGCATTACTGCCGGCAACGGCAGCACCATCACGAACGCCGGCACCATTACCAACAGCGGCTGCGGTGGCACCGGCATCCTGGCCGGCAATTTCGGCACCACCATCAATTCCGGCGTCATCGCCGTCAACGACGGAGGCATGGGCATCCTTGCCGGTGGCGGCTCGACCGTCCTGAACAAAGGGACGATCAGCG
>JABCYT010000667.1 GCA_013290035.1 Alphaproteobacteria bacterium | reverse complement strand
GCTGGCCGGCAAGCAAGAGATCTATGCTGCCCCTGCCCATCCCTATTCCAAGTCGCTGATGTCGGCGGTGCCCGTGCCCGATCCCGACATCGAGGCCCAGCGCCAGCGCATCATCCTGAAGGGCGACCTGCCCAATCCGGCCGATCCGCCGTCGGGCTGTCGTTTTCGCACGCGCTGCCCGGTGGCCATCGCCGACTGCGCGACGGTCGACCCGATGCAGTACCCGCTCGCGCCGGGCCACTGGGCCAAGTGCATTCGTCTCGCCGAGGAAAACTGACCGGGGGAACCCGAGATGGAAATCGCCGCTGCATCCCGTGATGCGGCGGAATCCCGGCCGACGCCAATGCCGCCCTCGTCCGCCTCACGCAGAACATCGTCGAGCGCACGCTGGAACCGCCCCGCGTCCGCACGTTCTCAGTTACTGTCATCCTGAGCTACGCTCAGGATGACAGATATGGCTAAGGCGCTTCCCGATACGCGCGAAGCGCCTTGCCGAAGGCCTGGAACAGCACGCGATTGATCGGGTTCTCCTGCGGGTCGTATTCGGCGTGCCACTGGACGCCCAGCGCGAAGCCCGCTGCGTCGGCGATGCGGATCGCCTCGATCGTGCCGTCTTCCGCCACGCCTTCGACGACGACCCGCTTGCCGAGCTCGAGGATGCCCTGGCCGTGCAGCGAATTCACGCGGATCGCCTCGCATCCGAGCAGCCGCGAGAAGACGCCATCCGGCGCCAGGCGCACCTCGTGGCGGTCGGCGAAGACGACCTCCGGATCGGGGTGAACCTCGCCGTTCTCCAGGCGCGGCATGCGATGGTTCATGCGTCCGGGCAGATCGCGGATCTCCGGATGCAGCGAGCCGCCGAAGGCTACATTCATCTCCTGGAACCCGCGACAGATGCCGAACAGCGGCACGCCGCGCTCGACGCAAGCCTCGATCAGGGCCAGCGCCAGGGCGTCGCGATCGTGGTCGTAAGGTTCGTGCCGGGGATCCGGCTCGACGCCAAAACAAGCCGGATGAACATTGGCCCGGCCGCCGGTCAGCAGGATCCCGTCGACGGCGTCGAGCAGCGCCTCCATATCCGTGATGTCCGGCGAGGCCGCGAACATCAACGGCAGCGCGCCGGCGACCTCCGCGACCGCTCGCAGATTGCGTTTTCCCACGAGCTGTGTGTTGAATTTGCCCTCGATGGCATGGGCATTCCCGATCACACCCACCACCGGCTTGGTCATTTCAGGGCTCTTTACGCTCACTGTAGAGAAACTTGCCAATCATCAGCCATTTTCGTGCCAGGGCAAAGCGCCTATGCGGCTCGTCGGAACAAAATATTTCGGGACGCCAATACCCAGGCCTATTCCAGGATCGCCGTCTCGCCAGCATTCGCCCGGGCCCGCCTCAGCAGGAAGACCAGCGGCAGGGCAACCAGCGCCACCAGCATCATCAGCTTGAAGTCGTCGGCATAGGCCACGACGCTGGCCTGCTTGGTCACCTCGGCGTCGAGCGCGGCCAGGCCCACCGTCGTCGCCCTGTTCCAGAACTGCGCGGGGCCGAGCGCGCCCAGCGCATCGTTGAACGGCGTGACATGCCCCACCAGCTCGGAATGCACGATCTGTGTATTGCGCGTCAGCAGGAAGATCACCAGCGAGATGCCGATGCTCGAGCCGATGTTGCGCATCAGGCTGTAGAGCGCCGTGCCCTGGGTGCGGAACATGCCCGGCAAGGTGGAAAAGGTGATGGTCGAGAGCGGCACGAACATGAAGCCGAGCCCCATGCCCTGCAGCACGCCGGTGCGGATCAGCGTCCATTGCGAGACGTCGGGCGTGAAGTAGGTCATCTCCCACAGCACCTGGGCCGTCAGCAGCAGGCCGGCGGCCAGCAGAACGCGGGCGTCGACCCGGTTGATGATGCGGCCCACGATCATCATGGCGACCATGGTGCCGATGCCGCGCGGCGCCAGCACCAGGCCGGCGGTGAGCACCGGGTAGCCCATCAGGTTCTGCAGGTAGGGCGTGATCAGCGCCAGCGAGGCCAGCAGGATGATGCCGACGACGAAGATGAAGGAGAGCCCGATGGTGAAGTTGCGGTCCTTGAAGATGTGCGGATCGATGAACGGCGCCTTCGCCGTGAAGGTCTGCACCAGGAACAGGTAGAAGGCGAGCGCCGCCACCACGGCCTCGATGACGATCTCGGTCGACGAGAACCAGTCGAGCTGCTCGCCGCGGTCGAGCATCATCTGGAACGAGCCGATGGCGATGCTGAGCATGGCGAAGCCGAACCAGTCGAACGATCCCTTTCTCGTCTTGGTCTCGCTGAGATAGGCCGACAGGCCGACGAAGGTCAGAATGCCGATCGGCACGTTGATGTAGAAGACCCAGCGCCAGTCGTAGACCTCGGTCAGCCAGCCGCCCAAGGTCGGACCCAGGATCGGGCCGACCATGACGCCCACGCCCCACATCGCCATCGCTTGGCCGTGCTTCTCCTTGGGGTACGAATCGAGCAGCACGGCCTGCGACAGCGGCACCAGCGAGGCGCCGAACAGGCCTTGGATCAGCCGGAACAGCACCATCTCGGGCAGCGTCATGGCGATGCCGCACAAGACCGATGCCGCGGTAAAACCCGCGACGGCGATCAGGAACAGCCGCTTGCGCCCGAGGCGCGCCTCGAGGAAGCCGGTGACCGGCGTGGCGATGGCGGCGGCCACGATATACGACGTCAGCACCCAGTTGATCTGGTCGGTGGTCGCCGACAGCGAGCCCTGCATGTAGGGCAGCGCCACGTTGGCGATCGTCGTGTCCAGCGCCTGCATGATGGTGGCGAGCATGGTGCAGGCCGTCAGCAGGATGAGATGCTTGGGTTTGGCGGCGGCGGCGGACATGGCCGGAGGCCCCTCACATCCCGATGAACTGCCGCGCAGAGTCCACGAGGTCGCCCAGCGCGCGGCGATGGCCGGTGTCGATCTCGACCGTGGCGCTCATGCCGGTGCGCAGCGG
>JABCYT010000666.1 GCA_013290035.1 Alphaproteobacteria bacterium | reverse complement strand
TGGTGAAGGGCTTGCCGTCGTGCCACTTCACGTCGTCGCGCAGCTTGAAGGTGAGCTTGGTGCCGTCGTCGCTCCACGCCCACTCGGTCGCGAGGTCCGGCACGATGTGATCGGGCGCGTTCTGCTTGGACTGGGGATCGAAGACCACCAGGTTGTTGTAGATCGACATGAAGGGCATCACGGTCGAGATCGTGGCCTCCTCGTGGATCGAGGCGCTGGGCGGGTTGTCGCGGTGGGTGACCCTGAGCGTCCCGCCGGCCTTCTGCGCCGATACAGGCGCAGCACTTGCGGCGACGACCAGGGCCGCCATCGAAGCGGCGATGAACGCACGCATCCTGTTTCCTCCGACCTTGCTTGGCCGTCACGCTATCACCTCCCAGGCGCACGGCGTAGAGTCGCAACATGAGAACGCTCGGTTTGCTGGCCGGAATGGCCGCGGCGCTGGCGATGCCATCGTGGCTCGTACCATTGGTGCGGAGCTCCTGAGCCTCAGGATGACGGGGCAGGCCGACGCGCTGCCGCGATCTGCCAGACCGCGGCGATGAACACGCAGAGCGCCACGGCGAAGAAGGCCATGCGGTAGCTCGCGAGCGAGGCGATCAAGGCGAAGATCGGCGGGCCGATGACCGCGCCCGAAAAGGCCAGGGCGGTCTGCACCGAAGCCACGGCGGCGGCCTCGCCCGGCGGCGAGAGGTGGGCGAACTCGGCCTGTGAGGTGCCGTTCCAGCTGATGACGACCGCGCCGTAGCCCACGACCGCGAGACCGATCAGCCAGAACGGCGTGTCCGGCTCGAGCAGGCCGACGGCGATGCAGCCCGCCGTCATGCCGACGCCGGTCCAGCCCAGGAGCTGCATGCGCGGCAGCCGATCGCTGATGCCGCCGCTCACCAGCCGCACCGCCGTTCCGACGATTTGCGAGGCCGACAACAGGAACCCGGCGCGGGCGATGCTGAGGCCGCAATGCTCGTAGAGATAGGTCACGAGATAGAAGGTGAAGGTGTGCTGGGCGATGACGTAGACGATCGCCGAGAGGCCGAGCACGCGCAGCTCGCGATGGGCGAACACGAAGCGGACGGAGCGCCAGATGCCGACCGACGGCTTGCCGGCGGTGACCACCGTGTCGAGGCTGGGGCGCAAAAGTTCGACCACGAGGGCGGTCGCCACGGCGGCGGCCGCGGCGACCAGGCTGGCGCCGCGCCAGCCCACGAGCTGCAACAGCAGCGGGAAAATCAGGCCGGCCAGGGCAAAGCCGATGGGCACGCCGGTCTGCTTCAGCGAAAACACCATGCCGAACCACGCGCGCGGCACCCTCGCCGCCAGCACGTGGGCCGAAGCAGGGTTGATCGGGCCCTGCGCCGCACCGATGAAGATCACGGCGATCACGGTCGCCGCGACCATCGACAGCGCATTGAAGGCCAGCCCGATCGCCGCCATCAGGAGCGCGGCCTGGCAGATGCGCACCGCGCCCAACCGCACGATCGGCTCGGCCGCGGCCAGCGCCGTGACGGCGGCGACGCCGTAGATGATGGCGGTGAAGACGCCGACCAGCTTGGGATCGATCGCCAGGTCCTGGGCGACGGCCGGCATCATGACGCTGAGCGCCAGCACGCTGAGCGAGATCATCACTTGGATGGCCAGCATGGTTGCCACCGGCACGACCGCGCGGTGCATCGGCCCTACTGGTCGCCTTCGAAGACAACCTCATGCTGAGGAGCATCGCGCAGCGATGCGTCTCGAAGCATGGGCCGCAGACAGCCTGCCTGTTGCCCACCCTTCGAGACGGCCCTGCGGGCCTCCTCAGGGTGAGATGTTCTTTGCATCGAACTACATCCCGTAGAGGTCGGCCTTGTTCAGCACCGTGTTGCGCAGGATGCGGATCGAGGCGACGTCGACCATGATGCCGTCGACATTGATGGCGCCCAGCCCCTTGGCCTCGGCCTCGGCATAGGCCTTCTCGAGTTTTCTCGCCCGCGCGATATCCTCGGGTTTGGGCGAGTAGATCTCGAGCGCATGCTCGATCTGCGAGGGATGGATCGCCCATTTGCCGACGCAGCCCAGGATCATCGAGCGGCGGCACTCCTCGCGATAGGCCTCGGGATTGCGGAAGTCGGCGAACGGCCCGTCGACCGGGTCGATGCCGGCGGCGCGGCAGGCCATGACCAGGCGGAAACGGGCATAGTGCCAGATGTCGCCGGGATAGCCGTCGGACTCGCCGACATTCTTGTTGGTGACGCCCATCGACGCCGAGAAGTCGCCCATGCCGAACACCAGGCACTCGAGGCGCGGCGTGCACTTGGCGATGGCGTCGACGTTCTGCATGCCCTCGACTTCTTCGATCAGCGCTTCGAGGCCGATGGGCCGCTTGAGCTTCAGCTTTTTCTCGAGCTGGTGCAGCAGCTTGTCGGCGAACAGTACGTCGGCCGGAGTCATGACCTTGGTCATCATGATGGTGTCGAGATGCTGGCCCGCGCCCTCGACCACCTCGATGATGTCCTCGAAGGCGTACTCGGTGGTGAGGTCGTTGATGCGCACGCAGCGCGTCTTGCCCGTCCAGTTGAGCGTCTTCAGCGCCTGCACGATCTTCTTGCGCGCCTCGCGCTTCTGGCTGGGGGCGACGGCATCCTCGAGGTCGAGAAAGACATGGTCGGCCTTCGACTCGGATGCCTTCTGCATCATCTTCTCGCTGGAGCCGGGCGTGGAAAGCTGGACGCGGCGGGCGCGGCGCGGACGGTCGGTCATGTCACGTCTCCTCAGGCAACGATCTTCTCGGCCCTGAGGCGCGCAATTTCCGCGCCACCGAGGCCGAGGGCAGTCAGATACTGGTCGGTGTGCTCGCCCAGCAAGGGGGCGCGATGGCGCACGCGGCCGGGCGTCTCGCTCATTTTGATGGCGACGCCCGCGACCTTGGTGTCGTGGTCGAGGCCGGGATGGGGCACCGAGACCACCATGTCGCGGGCGGCGAAATGCGGATTGGCGAAGACGTCGCGCACGTC
>JABCYT010000665.1 GCA_013290035.1 Alphaproteobacteria bacterium | reverse complement strand
GCAGCCACGGCGGGGCCTGCAAAGTCTCATTACTCGTCATAGTTCATCCGTATCATGCTACATCTAGTTTGTGCAACATCTGTATCTTTTTCCCTTGCATTCCTTTGAAACATAGCTATGTTGCCTGTGAAACAAGTGTATCACCAGAAAGAAACCGATGTCTCTCAACATCCATCCTTTCACACAGAACGCCTTTCGCTTCTTCGCCCCGGCAGCGCGGGCCCGCCGGTTGCGGGTGTGGCCTGCCCTCGTGGCTACCGTCGTCGTTTGGCGTCAACACCGGCGGACGCGTCAGCACCTCGCCACCCTGGATGACCGCGCGCTGGCCGATGTCGGTCTCAGCCGAGCCCAACAGCGCAGCGAATGCGCCAAGTCGTCCTGGGAATTCTGATGCTCTTTTAGGAGCCTTCACATGCGATACCACCTTGCCCCCCTGTTCTGCCGCCCCTGGACGCTCAACGGAATCACGCCCCGTCTCATCGAGAGTCACTATGAAAACAACTACGGCGGCGCGCTCCATCGCCTGAACGCGATAACAGAAGCCCTCGAGTCGCTCGACTCCGGCACGACGCCGGTGGATGTCATATGCCGGCTGAAGCGCGACGAAAGCGCCGCGCTCAATTGCACGCTGCTGCACGAACTGTATTTCGCCAGCCTGGGCGGCGACGGCCGCGTGGTGCCGGATATGATGGCCGATGCGATCACCCGCGATTTCGGGTCGGTCGACCGTTGGCGCAAGGAGTTCATCGCGCTGGCGAACGGCCTGGCCGGCGGCGTCGGTTGGGTCCTGCTGACCTACGTGCCGCGCGACCGCCGCCTGATCAATCAATACGCGTCGGACGATTCCCAGAGCATCGCCGGCGGCATCCCGATCCTGGCGCTCGACATGTACGAGCACGCCTACCATGTCGACTTCGGCGCCAATGCGGCCCCCTACATCGCCTCCTTCATGCGGAATATCGAGTGGAACGCGGTGCAGGGGCGATACGAGGACGCGGTCAAAGTGGCACCACCTCGGCCGCTCGAACAGAAGCAGTTTGGCGACCTGCCCTCCCTCACCGTGGAACAGGTGGCGGCGATGCTCGCGGCGGGGACGCCCGTCCAGATCATCGACAATCGGCCCCGCCACTACACCACCAGGTCACCCGACATCATGGCGGGCGCCGTGTGGCGCGACCCTGAGCGCATCGAGGAGTGGATCGGCGAGCTTTCAAAGACCGAGCCGGTCGTCACCTACTGCGTTTACGGCTTCCACACCGGCTGCGAGACGGCAGTGGCGCTGCGCAACGCGGGGTTCGACGCCAGCTACATGACCGGTGGTCACTACGGCTGGAAGGCGCTCAAGGGGCCCGTGAAGCTCTTTGAATAACGAAACTCTATCGGAGAAAACCAAATGTCTTTTCATGTTCGACCCATCTCCTTCAAGCCGCCTCGGCTCAGCGGGCTCTCCGCCCGCCTGATTGCCAGCCACTACGAGAACAACTATGGCGGCGCGGTGCGCCGGCTGAACGCGATCCGCGGCGAGCTTTCGGCCCTCGATCCGGCCAGCGCGCCGGGCTTTCGGCTGAACGGGCTGAAGCGCGAGGAGCTGATCGCCACCA
Organism: Alphaproteobacteria bacterium; assembly: GCA_013290035.1. Taxonomy (GTDB): domain Bacteria; phylum Pseudomonadota; class Alphaproteobacteria; order Reyranellales; family Reyranellaceae; genus Reyranella. Next base: position 1,395 of record JABCYT010000665.1, on the reverse strand, counting down.
ACTCCATGATCCTGCACGAAGCCTATTTCGAGGCCCTGGGGGAGGCCGGCGGCGGCGATCCGACGGGCGCGCTGGCCGAAGCGATCGCCCGCGACTTCGGATCGCTCGCCAAGTGGCGCGCCGAGTTTGTCGCCATGGGCAAGGCGCTGGGCGGCGGCTCGGGTTGGGTGGTGCTGACCCGTTCGCCGCGGGACGGCACGCTCGTCAACGTCTGGGCAGCCGACCACACCCACGGCCTGGCCGGCGGCACGCCGGTGCTGGCGCTCGACATGTACGAGCACGCCTATCACATCGACTTCGGCAGCAATGCCGCGGCCTATGTCGATGCCTTCATGGCCAACATCGCTTGGAGCCGCGTCGCCGCCCGCTTCGCCGGGACCTCGCCGGAAGACAAGCCACACAGCGTCGACGCGCCGACCGCGCGCGCCATGCTCGAGGCCGATCCGAACCTGCTGGTGATCGACGCCCGCTTGGCCGACGACGCGGCGTCCGTGCCGGTCGGCCTGCGTGGCGCCCGGCGCGCACCACCCGACAGGGTCGACGCGGTGGCGGCATCGCTGCCGCGCGGCGCCAAGGCCCTCGTTTACTGCGCCTGGGGCTTCGAGATCGGCGGCGACTGCGCCGCCAAGCTGCGCGAACGCGGCATCGACGCCATGACCGTCGCCGGCGGCATCGGCACCTGGCGCGCCAATGGCCTGCCGACTGAACCGCTGAAAGAAGGAGAAGTAAAATGAAGTGGGTTACCCGTGAACGTCCCAAGATCGACCGCATCGCCTGCCCGTGGCTGATCCAGCGCTTCATCGAGAAGCAGCCGGAGTTCCTCTACGTGCCGGCCGACAAGGTGCTGGCCACCGCCAAGGAAACCGGAGCGATCCCCTATGACATCCCCGGCGTGAAATTCAGCCATGTCGGCGAGAAGTGCTCCTTCGACGCCTTCATCGCCGAGTACAAGCTCGACGCGCCGGGGCTCGACAAGCTGGCCGACATCGTGCGCGGCGCCGATACCTCGCGGCTCGACCTGACGCCGCAATCGGCCGGCCTGTTCGCGATCTCGCTCGGCCTCAGCCACGTCTACCAGGACGACCACGAGATGCTGAAGCACGGCATGGTGATGTACGACGCGCTCTATACGTGGTGCCGCCATCTCGTGGGCGAGACCCACAACTGGCCGCCGAAGATGGACTGATGACCATGCAGTCCGTCGGCATCGCAACAGCGAATTCACCTCCCAAGCCAGGAGCGGCGCGCACGCGCCTGCTCCTGGAAGGTCCCATCGTCTCGACGCTGCTGCGGCTTGCCGCGCCGAACCTCGTCGTGAACGTCGTACTGATCGCCGTGACGACCAGCATCGATGCGTATTTCGTCGGCCAGCTCGGCGTGGATGCGCTGGCCGGC
>JABCYT010000664.1 GCA_013290035.1 Alphaproteobacteria bacterium | reverse complement strand
CGGCGTCGACATGGACAAGGCGATCGGCGCCATCTCCAAGGGCGCGGCGCAAAGCTGGCAGATGGACAACCGCTGGAAGGCCATGGTCGAGGGCAAGTTCGAGTTCGGCTTCGCCGTCGACTGGATGCGCAAGGATCTCGGCATCAGTCTTGCCGAGGGCAAGCGCGACAAGGCACAGATGCCGCTGGTCGCCCTGGTCGACCAGTTCTATGCCCGTGTGCAGGAGCGCGGCGGCAATCGCTGGGACACCTGCAGCCTGATCCAGCTGCTGCAGAAACCGTGATGGGACGAACATGACCTACAAGCTCTACGGCCGCGCCGGCTGGGGCTCGACCATCGTCGAGGCGCAGCTCGTATGGTACCGCCTGCCCTTCAGCTTCGAGCCGGTCGACGACCTCTTCAAGTCACCCGACGCGCGCAAGAAGCTCGAGAAGGTCAATCCGCTCGCCCAGGTGCCGACCCTGGTGATGCCCGACGGCAGCGTGATGAGCGAGAGTGCGGCGATCACCATCCTGCTGGCCGATCTCACGGGCAAGGACTCGCTGGTGCCTGCCGCCGGCGCCCAGGAACGCGCCAGGTTCCTGCGCTGGCTGGTGTTCATCGTCGCCAACATCTATCCGACCTTCACCTACGCCGACGACCCGGCGCGCTTCGTCTCGGTCAACACCGCGCGCGATCCGTTCCGCGCCGCCACCGACGCCTATGCCCAGCGGCTGTGGCACCAGATCGAGGGCGAGGTCGGCAGCCCGTGGGTCCTGGGCGAGCGTTTCTCCGCACTCGACATCTATGCCGGCGTCATGACCCGCTGGCGTCCCAAGCGCGGCTGGTTCGAGAACGAAACGCCCAAGCTCTTCGCCATCGCCCGCCGCGCCGACCAGGTGCCCGAGCTCGCCGACGTCTGGAAGCGCAACTATCCGACGAACTGAACAAGCAGGGGGCGGACGGCATGGCGTGCGTCGGCGTGATCGGGGGCCTGGGCGTGGGCGCCACGGTCCACTACTACGACAAGATCACCGCAGCCTGCAAAGCGCGGGGCGTGTCGCCCGACCTGGTGATCGCCCATGCCGATGTCGATTACGGCCAGGACCTCGTGCGCGCCGGCAAGCTCGACGAGCTGGCGGGCTATCTCGCGTCGTTCATCCGCCGCATGGCGCGCGCCGGCGCCGCGGCGGCGGCGATCCCCGCCGTCACGCCGCACATCTGCATCGCCCAACTGACGAAGCTCACGCCCCTGCCCCTCATCAACATCGTCGATCCGATCGCCGCGGAATTGCGGGCGCGCAAGATCCGCAGGGTGGCGTTGTTCGGCACGACCTTCACCATGGAAGGCTCGCTATGGGGCCAGCTCGCGGACGCCGAGATCGTGAAGCCGCAGCCCGACGAGATCGCCTTCGTCGGCCAGGCCTATCAACGCATCCTCGACAGCCAGAAGGCCGACGCCGGCGACGCCCGGAGCCTGCGCCGCATCGCCGCCGACCTCCAGCGACGCGACGGCGTCGAGGCGATTCTGCTCGCCGGCACCGACCTCGCCGTGATGTTCGACGAGACCACGGCCGGCTTTCCCGCCATCGACGTCGCCCGCCTGCACATCGACGCGATCGTCGAAACGCTTAGCCTCTAACCGTCATGACGGAGGGGTTAGAACGTCTGCCGCACGCCGACGATCTCGCCCAGGCAGCGGCCGACATGGTCGGCGGTATCGGGCTCCAGCCCTTCGACCTCGATCTCGACCGACAGAAGATCGGCCTCGGCCTGGGCGAAGACGCGCGCCGGCACCAGGCCGCGCTTGGCCAGGAGCTCGAGCGCACGCGGCAGCACGCCCGGTTCGGCGTCGGCCTCGAAACAGTATCGGACGGTGGAAGAGTTACGCTTGAGAGCGAGCACGGCGGACATGGAACGACTCCTCGGATGACGGGCGAACGGCAACGCTGCGGTTTGCAGTGCAAACCGAGGTGCTAATTCGCCGACCGAGGCGGTCCATGCGGGCCATCTCGGCACTATAGCGCCGGAGGTGGCGGGCACGCTACCCTCCGGCAACGGACCCCACGGGAAGGAAACAAAGATGCGTTCGACGCCCATTTACGAGGTGCATGCTGTCAAATATGCCCATCTGCCGCGCAAGGCTTGGGAAGTGCAGATCACCCCGGACCCGCACGACGCCGACTTCCCGATGGATTATTTCGTCTGGGTGGCCATCCCGCTGGATGAAAGCGGCCATCGCACGATCGGCGGCAAGCCCATCGTGATCGACACCGGCTTCAACGCCCTGGTCGGCAAGAAGCGCGGGCGCGAGGTCAAGACCAATCCCGCCGACCTCCTCCAGCATCTCGGCGTCGATGCCAAGGAAGTGGAAGACGTCGTCATCACCCACCTGCACTACGACCATGTCGGTAACTGGGACCGCTTCCCCAAAGCGCGCTTCCACCTGCAGGACAAGGAAATGCAGTTCGCCACCGGCCGGCACGTCTGTCACGGCACGTTCCGCCATGCCTTCGAGATCGAGGACATCGTCGGCATGGTGCGCGCGGTCTACGGCAAGCGGGTGGTCTTCCACGACGGCGACGAGGAGGTCCAACCGGGCATCTCCGTGCACCTGATCGGCGGCCACACGATGGGCATGCAGTCGGTGCGGGTCATGACCCGCAACGGCTGGCTGGTGCTGGCCTCCGATGCCAGCCATTACTACTGGGGCATCGAGGACAAGAAGCTGTTCTCGATCGTCTACTCGGTCGCCGACATGCTGGCGGGCTACGACAAGCTGCAGAAGCTGGCCGACGGCCGGCTCGACATGGTGGTGCCCGGCCACGACGCGGCGGTGATGAAGCGCTACCCGGCCTCGCGCAAGGATCTCGAGGGGATCAGCGTCCGGCTGGACTAGTTGTCCGTCGTCTCGACCGGAGCGCGAAGCGCGGAGCGGAGCAACTGTACTGTTGTCGGCGAGGCGCCGACAGTGAGTTAGGCGACGGCGTGCTTGGCTGGATCCCATTTCGCGCCGCGCGCC
>JABCYT010000663.1 GCA_013290035.1 Alphaproteobacteria bacterium | reverse complement strand
CAGCGCCTGCTGCGGCCCTACGAGGCGCGGCAGGAACCAGCTCGAGCAGGCCTCCATGACGATGGCGCGACGGGTGAACACGAAGCCGTAACGCGCCGCCTCGGAGGCGAGCCGCACGTCCATGGCGAGCTGCATGGTGATGCCGACGCCGACCGCCGGGCCGTTGCAGGCGGCGATGGTGGGCTTCAGCGCATCGTAGAGGCGAAGCGTGAACAGGCCGCCGCCGTCGCGATGACCGTCGAGGCCGGGATCGGCCGGTCCGCGATTCTCGGCATTGAAGGTGTTGGCGCCACCGGAGAGGTCGGCGCCGGCGCAGAAGCCGCGGCCCGCGCCGGTGAACACCACCGCGCGAACATCGTCGTCGCGGTCGGCACGATCCATGGCGTCCAGGAGTTCCGACAGCATCTTGCCGGTGAAAGCGTTGAGCTTGTCCGGCCGGTTGAGCGTGATGGTGAGGATGCCGTCGCGGGTTTCGTACTTGATCTGCTCGTAGGTCATCCGTGGTTCCTCAAACTCTGTCATCCCGAGCGCAGCGAGGGATCTTTACTTGATCGGACCCTTCGGCCGGCGGCCTCAGGATGACGGCTGCGCCGTCAGCCCTGGTTGATCAGGACAACGCCGCCCATGATGAGCGCGATGCCGCCGATCTGCTTGATGCCGAACGGCTCGCCGAAAAGGAAGTGGCCGAGCACCGCCACGATTGCATAGGAGAGCGACACGCTGGGAAAGGCGACCGAGACCGGAATCTTGCGCAGTGCGATGAGGTAGAGGAAGGCGGCCGAGGCGTAGAGCGCCAGTCCGCAGAGCGTCGAGGGCCGCAGCAGCTGGCTCATGAAATCCGGGGAGTCGGCGCCGGCCTTGAGCAGGATCTGGCCCGCGATGCCGGCCACGATGCCGATGCCCAGCGCCACGTAATAAACCATCATCGTTCAGGACCCCTTTGAGACAGTTCGCGGTGCGGCTGGCCTGCCGCGCGCGTGTCGACCGCCGGCCGCTCGACCTCGAGCCCGGCCGGCCCGCGATGGAAGACTTCGCGTACCAGATATTGCGGCTTGCGGTTCACGGCGAGGAACATGCGGCCGACATACTCGCCGATCAGCCCGACCACCACGAGCTGAACGCCGGCCAGCACCAGCACCGCGACCATCAGCGACGCCCAGCCTTGCGGCGGCTTGTCCGAGATGATCGCTTCCAGGATGGTGATGACTGCAGCGATCGCACCCAGCGCGCCGAAGGCCAGCCCGAACAGGGTGGCGAGCCGCAACGGCATCACGGAGAAATTGAGGAACATCGAGAGCCACAGGCGCAACAGCCGGCGCAGCGTGTAGTTCGAGCGCCCCTCGTTGCGCGGCAGGTGGTGGACCTGCAGGCGGCCGACATTCTGGGTGACCTGGAATATCAGGCCATCGACATAGGGATCGGGCCCCTCGTAACTCGACACGATGCGTTCGATCAGGAAAGCCGACATGCAGCGGAAGCTCGAGAGATAGAGACCGGGCGGCTTGTCGATCAGCCGGTCGGCGCACCAGTTGGTGAAGCGGCTGCCCCAATTGCGCCAGGCCGCGTGCTGTTTTTCGGCATAGTAGGTGTAGACCGCGTCGTAGTTGCCGTCGCGCGCGTGCTCGAACAGGCGCGTGACCTCGCCCGGCGGGTTCTGCAGATCATCGTCCATGGTGATGGCATAGGCGCCGCGCGCCCGGGCCAGTCCGGCCATGACCGCGTTATGCTCGCCGAAATTGCGGCTGAGGCTCAGCACCGTGACCGGCGCGCCCGGCTCGAGCGCGAGCTGCTTGCAGACGTCGAGGCTGTTGTCCGGGCTGTTGTCGACCACCAGCACGATCTCGAGGCCGCCTTCGACGTCCAGGCTGCGCAACGCCTGCACCAGCTCGCCGATCGTGGCCGCGCCGTTGTAGACGGGCACGACGACGGAGAGCGCCGGCGAGACGGTGGGAGACTCAACCATCGCGCGCCGCCACGACGATCAGGGAGCCGCCGAACGGCAGGCCGATGCCGATCGCGATCGCCGCCCGTTCGGCGGCGAGCGCTGCGGAAAACAGCGCATCGAGCCAGCGCGGATAGTCGCGCACGTCGCTTTCGGCGTCGTCGCGGCCGACCAGTCGATGAAGCAGCATGAGGGGAAACAACAGGGTGTTCCAATAGCTCGATCGCAGGACACGAAAGCCGTGGCCGGCGAGCAGCGTGCGCACCTGGCCGCCGGTGAAGCGGCGGACATTGTGCACGCGCCTGTCGTGCGCCGACAACAGCCAGTCATAAGCCGGCAGGTTGAAGACCGCGATCGCGCCCGGTCCGAGGCAGCGGTGCGCCTCTTTCAGGGCGAGGGCCGGTTCGACCCCGCCATGGCAAAGGACGTCGAGCGAGAGGTAACCACCGAGCGTGCCGCCGCCGAGCGGCATTTCGTTGACCGAACCTGCCGCCACCGGCCGGCCCGCCTTGGTCGCGGCCAGCGCCGCCGCAAGGACGTCGTATTCCAGCCCAAGGGTGGCGCGGCCGGCCACCGCAGGGCCCAATTTGAGCAGCATGCCGCCCGTGCCGCAGCCCGCGTCGAGCACGGGACCTGCAGCCGACGAACCGGACAGTGCCCGAGTGAGAAGTTGCGCGGCGAGCGCACGCAGGCCGCGATACCACCACATGCGGTCCTCGACCGCGTGCATGCGCTCGTATTCAACCCGCTCCACGCCGTGTGCGCTCCCGCCAAGTGTCTTCTTCCCGCCCGCTTATGATATCTTCGCTGCGCCTTGCCAACCGTCACGACCAAACCCCCGATCATCCCGCCGCGCGTCGAACGGCTGCTGCTGGTGCCGCTGTTTGCCCTGCCCGTCCTGTGGCTGGCCGGCTACTTCTTCCCGCCCATCAATCACGACGTCGCCGCGATCCTCGACGTCTCGGGACGTTGGCTCGGCGGCGAGAGGCTCTATGTCGAGATCATCGACGAGAACCTGCCGCTCACTTTCGTGGTGCACGCGCTGCCGGTTCTGACCGCC
>JABCYT010000662.1 GCA_013290035.1 Alphaproteobacteria bacterium | reverse complement strand
AGCGCCATGGAGCAGGTCAATCCCAAGGTGCCGTCGACGGTCGAGGCGGCCGCGCTCTGCAAGATGGCGGATCGCGGGCAGATCACCGGCGCGCTGCTCGACGGCCCGCTGGCGCTCGACAACGCCATCAGTCTCGATGCCGCGGCCATCAAGCACATCGTCTCGCCGGTCGCCGGCCGGGCCAACGTGCTGATCGTGCCCGATCTCGAGGCGGGCAACATGCTGGCCAAGAGCCTGTCGTTTCTCGCCGGCGCCGACGCCGCCGGCATCGTGCTGGGCGCGCGGGTGCCCATCATCCTGACCAGCCGGGCCGATTCACTTCTGACGCGGCTGGCCTCCTGCGCCGTCGCGGTCCTGGTGGCCGCCGCACGCCGCGCCCATGCCATCGCCGCCATCGCCTGAGGACAACATGAACGAGACCCTCCGCCCGGTCCTGACCGGCCGCAAGGCACTGATCGTGGGCATCGCCAACGACCAGTCGATCGCCTATGGCTGCGCCAAGGCGTTCCGCACGGTCGGCGCCGATCTCGCCGTCACCTGGCTGAACGACAAGGCGCGGCCCCATGTCGAGCCGCTGGCGCGCGAACTGGAGGCCGCCATCACCGCGCCGCTGGACGTTGCCGTGGCGGGCCAGCTCGAAGCGGTATTCGACGAGATCGGCCGGCGCTGGGGCAAGCTCGACATCCTGGTCCATTCCATCGCCTTCGCACCGCTCGAGGATTTGCGCGGCGGCCTGCTCGACTGCTCGGCCGAGGGCTTCGCCAAGGCGATGGACGTCTCCTGCCATTCCTTCATCCGCATGGCCCGGCTCGCGGCGCCGCTGATGACCGAGGGCGGCACGATGTTCGCCATGAGCTACTACGGCGCCAACCGCGTGGTGCCCAACTACAACGTCATGGGCCCGGTCAAGGCCGCGCTGGAAGCCGCCTGCCGCTACCTCGCCTTCGAACTGGGGCCGCGCGGCATTCGCGTGCACGCCATCTCGCCCGGCCCGCTCAAGACGCGCGCGGCCTCGGGACTGAAGGACTTCGAGCTGCTGCTGACCGAGGCGGCGCAAAAGGCGCCGCTGGGCGAACTCGTCGACATCATGGACGTGGGCTATACCTGCGCCTACCTGGCAACGCCGTTCGCCCAGCGCATCACCGGCGGCACCGTCTATGTCGACGGCGGCGCCAACATCATCGCCTGAAAGGTAGTGCGATATGATCGGCTGCGTCGCGGTGCTCAATGCCGGCTCGTCGAGTATCAAGTTCGCGCTCTACGAGGCGGGCCGCGACGGCGCGCTGCTGTTTCACGGCCAGGTCGAAAATATCGGACTCGCGGCGCATTTTGCGGCCACCGACGCTTCGGGCGCGACCGTCGCCGAGCGCCGCTGGAGCAAAGGCGAGCTCGATCACAAGGGCGCCACCGCCGAGATCCTGAAGCTCGGACGCGAGCTCCTGGCCGGCCGTCCCGTGCTCGCGTTCGGCCATCGCGTCGTCCACGGCGGCACCGAATTCGCGGCGCCGGTCCGCGTCGATGCGAGCGTCATGGCCGCCCTCGAGAAACTGGTGCCGCTCGCCCCGCTGCACCAGCCGCACAATCTCGCGCCCATGGAGTTCATCGCCGCGGCCGCGCCCGGCATCCCTCAGGTCGCCTGCTTCGACACCGCGTTCCATCGTTCCCAGGCGGCCCTCGCGCAGGAATTTGCCCTGCCGCGCGAGCTCACGGCGGCCGGCGTGCGCCGCTACGGCTTCCACGGCCTGTCCTACGATTTCATCGTGTCGAGGCTGGGCGAGATCGATCCGGCCCTGGCGAAGTCCCGGCTGGTCATCGCCCATCTCGGCAACGGCGCCAGCCTGTGCGCCGTCGCCCAAGGCCGCAGCGTGGCCAGCACCATGGGCTTCACCGCCGTCGACGGCCTGATGATGGGCACGCGCTGCGGGGCGCTCGATCCCGGGGTGCTGCTCTACCTGATGCAGGAGCGCGGGTTCGACGCCAAGGCCATCGAGGACCTGCTCTATCGCCAGTCCGGCCTACTCGGCGTCTCCGGCGTCTCCTCGGACATGCGCACCCTGCGGCAGTCGAAAGCGCCGGAGGCGGCCGAGGCGATCGCCCTGTTCGTCTACCGCATCGTGCGCGAAATCGGCTCGCTCGCCGCCGCCCTGGGCGGCCTCGACGGCCTGGTCTTCACCGCCGGCATCGGCGAGCACGATGCGGCGACCCGGGCAGAGGTCGCGGCCGGCTGCGGCTGGCTGGGATTGAAACTCGACACTGCGCTCAATACGCTGGGCAACGGGCGGATCAGCGCCGCTGACGCGTCGGTCTCCGTCTGGGTCGTGCCGACCGACGAGGAGCGGATGATCGCCCGCTACACCAGCCAGACGCTGGGCCTTTGATCGCGGTCAAAGGGCGCCGGCCGGGCCGGCGCCAGGGATTGCTGCTACCGACGGAGAGGCATCATGACGAACATACTCAGCGCCAAGGAACTGATGGCGAAGATCGCCAAGGTGGAGGGCGAGAAGGCGTCCAAGGCGATGAAGGCGCATGAAGCGGCGGAGGCCGAGAAGCAGGCGCTGCTCGACCGACTGGCCCGGCCCTCCGGCCTGTCGGACGACGAGGTCATGGAAAAGGCCGCAATCATCGTCAACCGCGCGGTCGAGAGCGGCATGACGTCCGTCCAGGTGTTCCGCTTTCCCAATCATATCTGCACCGACAACGGACGCGCCATCAACCAGGTCGAGGACGGCTGGGAGCAGACACTGACCGGCGTTCCCAAGGAGATCTATGAATTCTGGAAGCGCCAGCTCAAGCCGCGCGGCTATCACATCCGCTACGAGATCATCGACTATCCGGGCGGCATGCCGGGCGATGTCGGCATCTTCCTGAGCTGGCGCTGAAGGCCGGCCGGAACGACACCGCCGATCGATTGGAAGTGCGTCTTTGCCGGGTGCGCCCCCAATGAAGGGCGGGCGGTATCTCGTCTTGCCTCGCGTCACGCGCATGACACTCCCTTCACGCGCAC